>NZ_JABXEO010000033.1:0-77761 GCF_013372585.1 Myxococcus sp. AM010 | reverse complement strand
GGCGGGGCGCGGCGGTGGGCTCGGCCAGGGCCTGGCCGCAGAGCGCACATGCGGCCGAGCGAGGCGAGTTGTACCCGTCACAGTTCGGGCAGACCACGGCGAGGGAGGACAGCAGGAGCTGTGACATGAGCGGAGGCGAATCTACGGGGCCGTAAAACACCGGGTCAACGAAAGCGAACGCACCAACTGGGGTGTCCTGGAGGGAGGTGACGTCCAGGTGTGGGGCAACGTTGCCCCTCCGTTGGTGCAAAGTTACGATTGCTCCTCATTCGATGATTCGCCTGAACGACATCCTCCAACGGGTTTCCCAGTACCACCCCGACCCCGACCTGGACATCATCAAGAAGGCCTACGTCTATTCGGCCAAGGTCCACCAGGGTCAACTCCGGAAGTCAGGCGAGCCCTACCTCGTCCACCCGCTCGAGGTCGCCGGCATCCTGGGCGAGCTCAAGCTGGACGAGGCGTCCATCGTCACCGGACTCCTTCACGACACCATCGAGGACACGCTGGCCACCGCGGAGGAGCTGACGGAGCTCTTCGGTTCGGAAGTGGCCCAACTGGTAGACGGCGTCACCAAGCTCTCCAAGTTCTCCGCCTCCGCCAGCCTGTCGCAGGAGGAGAAGCAGGCGGAGAACTTCCGGAAGATGATCATCGCGATGGCGCAGGACATCCGCGTCATCCTGGTGAAGCTGGCGGACCGCACGCACAACATGCGGACGTTGGACCACATGTCGGAGGAGAAGCAGGCCCGCATCGCGCAGGAGACGCTGGACATCTACGCGCCGCTGGCCAACCGGCTCGGTATCTCCTGGATCAAGACAGAGCTGGAGGACCTGAGCTTCCGCTACGTCAAGCCGCAGGAGTTCTTCGCGCTCCAGGAGAAGCTGAACAAGCGCAAGAAGGAGCGGGAGAAGTACATCGAGGACACGTGCGACGTCATCCGCTCCAAGCTGGCCGAGCGTGGGCTGAAGGGCGAGGTGAGCGGCCGCTTCAAGCACGTCTACAGCATCTACAAGAAGATCAAGTCACAGGGCATCGACTTCGATCAGATCCACGACATCATCGCCTTTCGCATCATCGCGCCCGCCGCGCCCTCCTGCTACGAGGCGCTCGGGCTGGTGCATGAGATGTGGAAGCCGGTGCCGGGGCGCTTCAAGGACTTCATCGCGATTCCGAAGCCCAACATGTACCAGTCGCTGCACACGACCATCATCGGTCCGCTCAGCGAGCGCGTGGAGGTGCAGATCCGCACCGCGGAGATGCACAAGATCGCCGAGGAAGGCATCGCCGCGCACTGGAAGTACAAGGAGGGCAAGGCCGTCATCTCCAAGGATGACGAGAAGTTCGCCTGGCTGCGGCAGTTGATGGAGTGGCAGCAGGACCTGAAGGACCCGAAGGAGTTCCTGGAGACGGTGAAGGTGGACCTCTTCACCGACGAGGTCTTCGTCTTCACGCCCAAGGGCGACGTGCGCTCGCTGCCTCGCGGCGCCACGCCGGTGGACTTCGCCTACGCCATCCATTCGGACGTGGGCAACCGGTGCGTGGGCGCCAAGGTGAACGGGAAGATCGTCCCGCTCCGCTACAAGATGAAGAACGGGGACACGGTGGAGGTGCTCACCAGCCCCCAGCAACACCCGTCCAAGGACTGGCTCACCTTCGTCAAGACGAGCCGGGCGCAGCAGCGCATCCGCGGCTTCATCAAGCAGCAGCAGCGCGAGAAGAGCCTGCAGCTGGGGCGCGAGCTGGCGGACCGCGAGCTCAAGCGCTTCCAGCTCAACTTCAACCGGTTGCTCAAGTCCGGCGAGATGAAGAAGGCCGCCGTGGACCTGGGCTTCCGCGTGGAAGACGACATGCTGGTGGCCATTGGCTACGGCAAGGTGACGCCGCAGCAGCTGTCACACCGGCTCGTCCCCCAGGAGAAGCTCAACGCCGCGGAGGCCGGGGCACGCGCGGACGCGAACACCGCCGCCTCGGCGCCCTCCGGTGGAGGGGGCAACTCGGTGCTGCCGGGCCTGTCCCGCGTCACCGACCTGGCGAAGCGGCTGGTGGGCCGCAGCAGCCGCAGCGGCGTGCAGATTGGTGGCGTGGACGATGTCCTCGTGCGCTTCGGGCGGTGTTGCAACCCCGTGCCCGGAGATCCCATCGCCGGCTTCATTACCCGGGGGCGGGGCGTCACGGTCCACACGGTCGGCTGTGAAAAGGCCCTGGCCACGGACCCCGAGCGGCGCGTGGACGTGTCGTGGGACGTCCGGGGCGACTTCAAGCGCCCCGTCACCCTGCGCGTCCTCACCGCGGACCGGCCGGGTCTGCTGGCGGACATCACCAACACCTTCTCCAAGAAGGGCGTCAACATCTCCCAGGCCAACTGCCGGGCCACCGGGGATGACCGGGCGGTGAACACCTTCGAGGTCACCATCTCCGACCTCAAACAGCTCACCGACCTGATGCGGACCATCGAGCGGCTCCAGGGCGTCTACTCCGTCGAGCGCATCTAGCCGCCCTCGCCTTTCGTGTTAGAGCGCCCGGAAACCCCGGCGGCCCGGTTCGGGCCGCTCTCACCCCCGAGGTGCGCCGCATGGCTCGCAAGACAATCCACTCCGACCAGGCCCCCAAGGCCATTGGCCCGTACTCCCAGGCGGTGCAGGTGGACGCCGGGAAGATGACCTTCCTCTCCGGCCAGATTCCCCTGGACCCGTCCACCATGGAGATGGTGCAGGGCGACGTCGTCGCGCAGGCGGAGCGGGTGATGGAGAACCTGAAGGCCGTGCTCGCCGCCAGCGGGCTGGACTTCTCCCACGTCGTGCGCTGCACCATCTTCCTCATCGACCTGGGGGACTTCGCCCGGGTGAACGAAGTCTACGGCCGCTACTTCACCGGCGCGCCGCCGGCCCGCGCCACCGTGCAGGTGTCCGCGCTGCCGCGTGGCTCCAAGGTGGAGATTGACGCCATCGCCGTGTCCTGAGGCGACGGCTGGAAAGACGAAGGCCGCCGGACTCAGAGGAGTCCGACGGCCTTTGTCGCGTCAGGGCCCTGGGGCCCCGGCGGGGACTACTTGGAGTCGGCCACCGTGGGGCCGCTCTTCTTCAGCTCCTCGTCGATGACGCGCTTGAACGCGTCGACGGGCTGGGCGCCCACGAGCGTGCGGCCATTGATGAAGAACGTCGGGGTGCCGTTGGCGCCCACGCTGGACGCCTGCGCCATGTCGGCCTCGATCTGCGCGTTGAACTTGCCCTGGTCCAGCGCGGCCTTGAACTTGTCCATGTTCAGGCCCAGCTCCTGCGCGTACTTCTCCAGCGAGGCGCGGTCCAGCGCGCGCTGATTGGCGAAGAGCTTGTCGTGGTACTCCCAGAACTTGCCCTGCTCGTGCGCGGCCAGCGCGGCGGCGGCGGCCGGCTTGGCGTTGGCGTGGAAGGGCAGCGGCTGGTTCTTGAAGGCGACCTTGATCTTCCCGCCGTACTGGTCCTCCAGCTGCTTCAGCGTGGGCACCACGCGGCTGCAGAAGGGGCACTCGAAGTCGGAGAAGGCGACGATGGTGATGGGCGCGTTCTTGTTGCCCTTCACCGGGGCGTTGCCCACGTCCACCTTCTGGACCGGGGGCTCGGCGGGGGCGCCAGGGGCCGCGGCGGCCGCCTTCGGGGCGTTGGCGACGTTCTCCGCGTTCAGCTTCGCGTAGAGCTCCTCGGGCCGGGTGCCGGCGGCGAGCAGCTTGTCCGCCTTGCCAATCTCCTCGTCGATGACGCGCTTGAAGGCCTCGAAGGGCTGCGCGCCGACGAACTCACGGCCGTTGATGAAGAACGTCGGGGTGCCGTTGGCGCCCACGGCGTTGCCGGCGGCCATGTCAGCCTCGACCTTCGCCTTGAACTTGCCCGAATCCAGGGCGGCCTTGAACTTGTCCAGGTTCAAGCCCAGCTCCTGCGCGTACTTCTCCAGGGAGCCGCGGTCCAGGGCCTTCTGATTGGCGAAGAGCTTGTCGTGGTACTCCCAGAACTTGCCCTGCTCGTGGGCGGCGTGGGAGGCCTCGGCGGCCAGCTTCGCGTTGGCGTGGAAGGGCAGCGGCTGGTGACGGAACACCACGCGCACGTCCTTGGCGTAGCCGTCCTTGATCTTCGACAGGGTGGGGCCCACGCGGCTGCAGAAGGGGCACTCGAAGTCAGACCACTCGACGATGGTCACCTTGGCGGTGGCCGGGCCGAAGGAGGGCGAGTCCGAGGGGACCTCCACCTTGTGGACCTTGGCGGCGGGCTGCTGCTGCTGCTGCGCCTTGGGCGCGGCGCGCTCGGCGCCCTTCTCGATGATCTTCGCGTACACCTGCGAGGCGGGCACGCCGCCCTTCACCAGGTTCTCCGCCTTGACCAGCTCCTCGTCGATGAGGGCCTGGAAGTTGGCGATGGGCTGCGCGCCCGACAGGAAGCGGCCATTGATGAAGAAGGCCGGGGTGCCGCTGGCGCCCAGCTGGCTGGCCAGGGCCTGGTCGCGGGTGATGATGTCCTGGAACTTGGGGTTGCCCAGCTCGGCCTTCCACTTGTCCAGGTTCAGGCCCAGGTCCTTGGCGTACTGCTCCAGGGACGCGTCATCCAGCTTCTTCTGATTGGCGAAGAGCTTGGCGTGGTACTCCCAGTACTTGCCCTGCTCGCCGGCCGCCATCGCGGCGATGGCCGCGGGCTTGGCGCGCGGGTGGAAGGAGAGGGGGTTCTGCTTCATCACCACGCGGAGCTTCTTGCCGTACTGCTCCTGGAGCTTCTCGATGGTGACGTTCGCCCGGCTGCAGAAGGGGCACTCGTAGTCGGAGAACTCGACCACGGTGATGAGCGCGTCAGCGCTGCCGTGGGTGGGCGAGTTCTCGACGGGCACCTTGAACACGGTGGGATCCACCGGTCGGCGTCCACCCGGCGCCGGGGCGGCGGCAGGCGAGTTCGGTGCGGCCTTGGCGACTTCGGACTTCGTGGACGGGCCGGTGGTGACGCGGCCGCCAACGAACCCGAGCACCAGGCCGACCAGCAGGGCCACGATGACATTGGGCTTCATGAGTGGTTCTTGCTCCTTCGCCATGGGGCCGGCATTGTGGGCCCGAGCGGGTTTTCAACGAGGGCAGAGGGCGGCGGTCTTAACAGAGGGAATTCCAGACGCGCAAGCAAGCCGCTCTGGCATTCCAGGGAGCCGCGCCCCCTCAGGGGGCCCCAAACTTGGGAGACTTCGTAAAAATTCCGTCAGAGTCCCGATCATGGACGCGGCCGTGCACATCGACACCCGGGGGGCCTTGTGTCCCATGCCCATCCTGGAGCTCGCCAAGGCCATGAGAGCCCTGGCGCCAGGGACGCTCGTGGAGCTCGTCTCCACGGATCGCGGGCTGGAGGCGGACCTCCCCGCCTGGTGTGAGGCTACGGGGAATCCACTGGTTCGCCTGGAGCGCCGGGAGGCCCTCTACGTGGGCTGGGTGCGCAAGGCGGGTTGAGCCGCCTGCCGCCAGCCCACGCCTCGCTTCAGAGCATCTGCAGGACGCGGTCTTCCAGGCGCTGGCCGCGGCTGACGCCCAGGATGAGCACGTCGTGCTGCAGCAGGTGACGCACCACCTGGCTGATGACCTCTTCGGGCGCCACGCCGCCGCTGAAGCGCACGCGCAGCACGGTGTCGCTCTCCATGCGCGCGTCCGTGACGTGCGGCATCCCGGTGAGCTCCGGGATGATGACGCTGCCGCGGGCGATCTGGACCCGGAACTCGGCGCCCTGGCCGGTGAGCTCATTCATGCTCCCCGCCTGGGCGAGCGCGCCCTTGTCGAGGATGGCGGCCGCGTCACACAGCTCCTCCAGCTCCTGGAGGTTGTGGCTGGAGACCACCACCGTCTGCCGGCCCTTCATGTCGCGGATGACCTGGCGCACCTGGGCGGCGATGCGCGGGTCCAACCCGGCGGTGGGCTCGTCCAGCAGCACCAGCGGCGGGTTGCCCATGAGGGCCTGGGCCATGGCCGCGCGCTTGGCCATGCCGTGGCTGAGCGCCTGCGTCTGGACGTTCCAGGCCTCCATGAGGCCCACCTTGTCCAGGGCCTCGCGCGCCTCGCGCTCGGGCTCAGCCAGGGCGGACAGCCGCGCCCAGTATGTGAGCAGCGCGCCCACCTCCCAGCCGGGCGGCAGCACCGCGTCCTGTGGCAGCGCGCCCAGGAGGCCCTTGAGGGCGCCCGGGGTGGTGGGGTCCACGTCCATGACCTTGAGCGTGCCCTCGGACGGGTAGAGGTAGCCGCACATCATGGAGAAGGTGGTCGTCTTGCCGGCGCCGTTGGGGCCGATGAGCCCGTACACCGTGCCCTTGGGCACGGAGAAGCTGACGCCGTTGACGGCGACCTTGGGGCCGAAGCGCTTGGAGACGCCGAACAGTTCAATGGCCACGTCGCTCACAGGTCCCTCGCGCGCAGGATGCCGTAGGCCGCCATCAGGAAGACGAACGCGAAGACCGCGTAGGCGGCTCCGCTCGCGCCGAACTGCGCCAGGCCCGGGTGCAGCAAGTCACTGGCGTAGTACGACGGCGACAGGTAGCGCAGGAAGCGCAGGTTGCCCGTGTCACCCGACGCCCGGCCGATGGTGTCCATCAGCCAGAAGACGAACAGCAGGATGAAGTTGAAGACCAGGCTCACCGCTGGCGACCGGAACAGGCTGGAGCACAGCGTCGTGAGGGCCACGTAGGCCAACGAGAAGACGATGGCCGCCAGCCAGAACTTCAGCAGGTTGAGCGCCACGGCGGCGAAGCCGAAGTCCGGGTTGGCCACGCGGGCGTAGACGAAGATGGCCAGGTCGATGATGAGCACCAGGCCGAGCAGCAGCGTCGCCTGCGTCAGGAACTTGCCCAGCAGCACCGACGAGCGCCGCGCGCGCACCGTGAGGTAGCGCATGGAGCGCGGGCCCACCTCACCGCTGATCTGATCGAAGCCCATCAGCGCGATGTACGCGGGCAGGAAGAAGAGGGTGATCTTGAAGACGATCAACACCTCCAGCGGCACCTGCGCCAGGGCCTCGATCATCGCGGAGTCGTTGCTGGTGAGGAAGCCCAGCACGCCCTTGCGCATCTCCTCGTTGATCTGCACGGAGGCGCTCGCATCCGCCCCGGCGCCCTCCAACTGCTTGGCGACGGCGCCGCGGATTTCGCCCGCGAGCCAGCCGACCACCAGCAGCACCAACGTGGAGAACATGCTGTAGAGGCCGAGCAGCACCACCGTCCGGCCACTGCGCACGGCCCGGCGGAGCTCGGCGCTCCAGATGACCACCGTTTCTTTCAATCCGTCCAAAGTGTGGGCGAACCTAGCGGAGTTGCACACCCCTCCGCCAAGTTTCTGATTTCAGCGAGGGGTGGAAGCGACCGGGGAGGCATCCGTGGACAGCGCGTCCCCAGCCGGTAGGATCCAGGCGTCGTTCACCCCCTGGAGCCCCCCGCAGCAATGCGCTTCCACCGCCGTCTCCTGTCCGCCGCCGCGCTGCTCCCCCTGGTCCTCGTCATTGGAGCGACCGAGCCGGAGCAGCCCGCGTCCGCCGGTGTCTCCGGAGACGGTGGGGTGGGGGCGAGCGCCCCTGGCACGGCGTCCCAGGATACCGTCCAGACGGACGCGGGGCCTTCAGGCTCCGCCGCCGTGTCCGCCGCGGCGGTGCTCGGGGGGGAGTCTCCAGACGGGGGCCTTGCGGCGCTGGCCGCGGAGCCGGGGATGGTGCCGCCCGCTCCCGTGCCCTCGCGCGCGAAGGCGCCGCCCATCGCCAAGGTGAAGCCGCTGCCCAGGTCCGCGGACCTCATGGCCCGCGCGACGCTGGAGGGCGGGAAGCTGGTGGTGAAGGAGAAGGGCGGCAAGAAGACGCAGCTCACCATCGACCCGGTGCTGCAAGCGTCGCTGACGCAGATCCTCCGCAATTATGAGACGCCCTACGGCGCGGCCGTGGTGCTGGAGCCGTCCACCGGACGGGTGCTGGCGCTGGCGGAGCACTCGGCGGCGAGGCCGGAGCTGCGAGGCCTGCCGGTCCGCGCGGTGTTCCCCGCGGCCAGCGTCTTCAAGATCGTCACCGGCAGCGCGCTGCTGGAAGCCGGCGTCACGCCGGAGACGGAGGAGTGCTTCCACGGCGGCAAGCGGCGCATCTCCGAGAAGCACCTGCAGGACAGTGAGCGGGACGGCGCCTGCTATTCGCTGGCGCTGGCCATGGGCAAGAGCGCCAATGTCATCTTCGCCAAGCTGACGAACAAGCACCTCACCGTGGACGCGCTGCGCCGCATGGCGGCCCGCTTCCGCTTCAACCGTGAGATTGAGTTCCCCGTGCCGACGGACGTGTCGCTCGCCGCCATCCCGGAGGAGCCGTTCAGCCTGGCCAACACGGGCGCGGGCTTCGGGGACGTGTACCTGTCCCCGCTGCACGGCGCGCTCGTCGCCGCGGTGGCCGCCAACGAGGGCCGCTGGGTGGACCCGCTCCTCTTCGAGCCCGAGGGCCCGGCGCCGCTGCTCCCGGTGGAAGGCGAGCCCGTCCTCTCACCGGAGGCCGCGAAGGCCCTCACGGTGATGCTGGAGGAGACCGTCACGCACGGCACCGCGCGCGCCGTGTTCCGCGAGCGCGGCTTCCGCGTGGACGACGCCGTGGGGAAGACAGGCTCCCTGGCGGATCGCGAGCCCTTCCGCGACTACTCGTGGTTCGTGGGCTTCGCGCCCAAGGACAACCCGCGTGTCGCCGTGGCCGCCATCATCGTCAATGACCCCAAGTGGCGCATCCGGGGCACCTGGCTGGGACGCGAGGCGCTCCGCCTGGGCCTGGAGCGGCTGCCCGCGCCCGTGGAGATGACGGCCCCGGCCTCCGCCGCCGGCAAGCACTGACGCGTCCGTCAGCGCGGCGTCAGCTTCACCAGCCCCGCGTCCACGAAGCCGGCGAAGAACTTCAGCGCATCCAGCTCCTGCAGCGGCGATACGTGGACGATGGCGGCCACGTCGCGCCGTCCGTCGATGCGCGACAGCAGGTAGCGCTCCGGCGCGGAGAGCTGGAGCGTCTTCAGGTGCCCGGGCGCGACCTGGAGCGTGGGGACCCTGGGCGGCTCGGACAGCTCCCGCCGCAGGTGCACCAGGAGCTTCTCCTGGGCCGCCTTGACGAACTCCGCCGTGCGAGGGGAGGGCGACATCTCATGCGCCCGCCGCGCCAGCGCCTCGCCGTCCCGCGCGTTGCCGGCGTCGAGGAACAGCTGCGCGGCCTGGAGCACCTCGTCCGACGACGTCTCCGAGCCGATGATGCCCGGCTCTGCGTCCTCCTCCACCACCACGGACAGCTCGGACGCGGGCGGCTCGTCGGACACCTTCACCGCGTCCAGGCGGTAGAGCGCGTACAGCCGCTGGTAGAGGAAGAAGTCCGTGGCGTGCAGCGCCAGCGCGATGCCGTCGATGGTGAGGCCGTCCTTGATGAGCTGGACGATGCGCTCGTCCATGCTCCCGGGCTTGCGTTCGGGCAGCTTGCGCTCGTCCACCGCGAGCCGGACCGCGCCGGAGGGGAAGACGGCGCGGATGGCCTGCCAGGCCGTCTCCCGGAACTCGCCCTCGCGGTGGACGTCCAGCAGCTCTACGCTGACGTCCAGTCCCGCGACCTCCGGCGCCGTGTCCGCCGCCTCGAAGACGAAGTCGCCGTCCTCCCAATGGAAGGCGTCGAGGATCATCTCCCGGAACTTGTGGCTGAGCGTGCCGCGCACCGTGGCTTCCGGCACCAGCCCCGTCATCACCAGAATCTTCCCCAGGAAGATGCGCGTCTCCGCCTGGGTGGAGAACGCCTTCTCCAGCTGGTCCTCCGTCAGGTGGCCCATATTGATGAGGAACTGACCGAAGAACTCGCGCGGCTGGTTGGAACTGGCGCTGACCACATGGCCTTCGCGCAGCTCCAGTTGCTTGCGCACGTCCCCACGCTCCACCTTCAGGGACCCCGTCGCTCGCCGGTTCCCGAGATAGACGACGAGGTCCTTGAGAGGCATCGTCGAGAAGTCGCCAGACAAGCCGCGCATTAACCGTCCATCCTGCCCCGCATGCGCGTCGATATCTACTCGAAACCCAATTGCTCTCTCTGTGACAAGGCGGCCGCCGTCGTGGAGTCCGTGCGTGCTCGCATCCCCTTCGACCTGCGGATCATCTCCATCCTGGAGGACGCGGAGGCCTTCACCGCCTGGCGTTACGACATCCCCGTGGTCGTCATCGAGGGGGTGCCCGCCTTCAAGCACCGCGTGGACGCCGCGGAGTTCGAGGCGCGGCTGCATGAGGTCAAAGGTGGCACAGCCATTGCTAAATCCGCTGCCCAGAATGGGTAGCCAGCTTCCCTTCGCTAGTAAATCCGAGGGGATGAAGAAGTCGGGATGGGGTTCGAGGCTGTAATTCAGGGGTGGGCCTCGAAAAGCGGCGGAGAAAAGTTCACGCGGGAAGGTGGAACGGTGGGTGTGCGAAGGAAGCGAGTGGGCAAGGCCGGACAGCCGCCCACCGTGCTCGTCGTCGAGCCACGAGCAGCAGACCTGGAGCGGACCCGGTTGCTCCTGGGGGAGGCCGGCTTCCGGGTGGTGCCGGTGACGCGCTTCGACGCGGCGGTGCCGCTCTTCGAGGTCATCCGCCCGGCCGCGGTGTTGCTGGCCGCGCAGGCGCCGGACTTCGCGGCCGTCCAGGTCGCGCGCCGGTTGCGGCAGCTCAGCCATGGCGCGGTGCCGCTGCTCTACCTGGTGGATGAGCGGGACGCCGAGGCCCGGCGGTACTGCCTGGAGCGGGGGCAATGCGTGGACCTGGTGCCTCGTTCGGGCACTGGCGTGGAGCTGGCGACCAAGCTCCACGCCCAGCTGAAGCTGAAGGACGCGGTGCTGCGGGCCGCGGCGGGGGAGGAGGCCGGCACGGCCCAGGCGCTTCATGACCCGGTGACAGGGCTCTACAACCGGCCCTTCCTGCTGGAGCTCATCAACCTGGAGGCGCGGCGGGCGGAGCGCTACGGCGGCGGTTTCTCCGTGATGGCGGCGGAGGTCGGGGGCTGGTCGGCCTTCCGCAAGGAGTTCGGGCGCGGCATGGCGGAACGTCTGCTGGTGTACAGCGCGGTGGTGCTGGGGCAGACGGTGCGCGACGCGGACGCGGTGGCCCGCGTGGGTGAATGTCAGTTCGCGCTGATGCTGCCGGGGACGCCCGCGGAGTCGGTTCAGGAGGTGGTAGGCCGCGTGGCGGCGCGCTTCGACACGGCGCGCTTCCAGGTGGAGGGGAAGGTGGTGCGCGCGTCACTGGAGCTGGGGACGGTGAGCTTCCCGGACTCGGTGGGAACGCCCACGCAGTTGTTGAGCGCGGCGCAGCAGGACATGCGACGCGCGCGTGAGTTTCGCCGGATGGTCGGGAGCTCCTCCCGGCTGTCGGTGTGAGGGTGGTCGGACTTCGATGCAGCGGGCGAGTGGAGGCGAGGGGATGGACCGGATCGCGGTGCTGGTGGTGGATGACGAAGAGTCGGTGCGCACGTTTCTGTCTGAGCTGCTCGGCAGTGCGGGGTACCAGGTGCGCTGTGCCGCGAATGGCAGCCAGGCGCTGGAGATGCTGTCAGGCGGCTCCTTCGACGCGGTGTTGCTGGACGTGGTGATGCCGGAGATGAGCGGTCTGGAGGTGCTGCGCCGCTACCAGTCCATGGGCGGCGGGGCGCCCGTCATCGTGCTCAGCGCGCTGTCGGGGGCGGACGATGCCGTGCGCGCGATGAAGATGGGCGCCAGCGACTACCTGGCCAAGCCGTTTGGCAACGACGAGCTCCAGGACGCGTTGGCCCGGGCCCTGGGAACGCGGGCGCCGGAGCGCCAGGTCGTGGCGCCCGTCCTGCCCGCGCGCGGGGTGATGCCGGCGGCGGAGCCAGCGCAGGAGCAGCGCGTCCTCATCTCCACCTCGCCCGCCATGCGCCGCGCGCGCGCGCTGGTGGAGCGCATCGCCGACACCGACGTCCCGGTGCTGCTGCTGGGCGAGTCCGGCACGGGCAAGGAGGTCATCGCGCGGGAGATTCACGCGCGCAGCCAGCGGCGCAACCGTCCGTTCATCAAGGTGAACTGCGCGGCGCTGCCCGGCGAGCTGCTGGAGAGCGAGCTGTTCGGCCACGAGCGCGGCGCCTTCACCGGCGCCACCGCGGAGAAGCCAGGCAAGTTCGAGCTGGCCGACCAGGGCACCATCTTCCTGGACGAGATTGGCGAGATGGCCATCCGGCTCCAGGCCAAGCTGCTCCAGGTGCTCCAGGACGAGGAGTTCTTCCGCGTCGGTGGCAAGAAGAGCGTGCGCGTGGACAGCCGCGTCGTCGTGGCCACCAACCGCGACCTGGAGAAGGAAATCGCGCTGGGCAACTTCCGCGAGGACCTCTTCTACCGCCTCAACGTGGTGGCCATCCGCCTGCCGGCCCTGCGCGAGCGCCGTGAGGACGTGGTGCCCCTGACGGACCACTTCCTCAAGAAGTACGGCCGCGGCTATCTCAGCGGCGTGTCCGAGCTGCCCACGGAGGTGCTGCACGCCTTCGCGGACTACGACTGGCCGGGCAACGTGCGTGAGCTGGAGAACATGGTCCGCCGGCTGTGCGTGCTGAAGGACCCGACGCTGGTGCTCGACGAGCTTCGGGCCGGGGTCCGCACCCCCGCGAGCGCGCCGTCCCTCCCCACGTCCTACGCCGGTGACGACGGTGGCCCCTTCGGCCGCGCGCACGACGAGGGCTTCCGCACGCCGCCGCCCGCCGTGCAGGTGCTGGAGATGCCGTCGCGCGGGGCCGCCTTCGGGCTTGCGTCCGTCGCGCCGCTGGCTCCGCCCGCGCACGCGCCCATGTTGATGGAGTCCGCGAACGCGGTGGTGGCCGCGCCGCGCTACGTCAATCCCTTCGACGTGCCACAGCCTCCGCCTCCGCCCGCGCCTGCCGGGGAGCCGTCCCTGAAGGACATCGGCAAGCGGGCCGCGATGCTGGCCGAGCGCGAGGCGATACTCGCCATGCTCCAACGCACCGCGTGGAACAAGCGGCGCGCGGCCACCAAGCTGCGCATCAGCTACAAGGCGCTCCTCTACAAAATCAAGGAGTGCGGCATCATCGACCCGCGCTCGAGCGCGGAGCTGTAGGGGCGCCGCAGCCGTCGCTTGCACTGTCCCCGCGGTCTCGCTATCGCGGGGACATGACGCCTCCTCTTGTCCTCCTGGGGTCCGGTTACACGCTCACGCGGCTCGCGGTGGCGGAGGCCCGCGCCGGGCGCGACGTGCTGGCGGCCACGCGTGACGCCGCGCGCCGGGCCGACCTGGAGCGCGCCGGAGCCCGCGTCACCGACCTGGATGACGCGCTCACGCACACCGCGGGGGCGCACGTCGTCGTCTCGGTGCCGCCCGACGCGGGGTTGGACACGCGCATCGCCTCGGCGCTGGCCGGCCAGGCTCCCGCGCGGCTCGTCTACCTGTCCTCCACCGGCGTCTATGGCCGCGCGCGGGGCCACGTGGACGAGGACACCCCGGTGGAGCTGTCCACGCCGTCATCGCGCGAGCGCATCGAGGCGGAGTCGCGCTACCTGCCGCTGGGCGCCATGGTGATGCGCATCGCCGGTATCTACGGGCCGGGGCGCGGCATCCACACGCGCCTGCTGTCGGGGGCGCTCCGGCTGCCCGAAGGCGGCGGCGGACGCATCTCCCGCATCTATGTCGATGACCTGGTGGAGTCCCTTCGCGTGGTGCTGACGCGTGGCGAGCCTGGCGCCCTGTACTGCGTCGCGGATGACCGCCCCGCGCCCACCGAGGAGCCGGTGGCCTGGCTCAGCCAGCGCCTGGGCGTACCGATGCCGCCCCGCATTCCCGTGGCGCAGCTCAACGAGACGGTGCGAGGCGACCGCGCCATCTCCAACGCGCGCCTGAAGTCGCTGGGCTGGGCGCCCCGCTACCCGGACTTCATCGCGGGGTACACGGCGCTGCTGGAGGCGGAGGGCCGCGGCGCCGGACCGACGCAGGTCGTCATCCGCAAGCTGGTGGCGGAGGACGCGGAGGCGTTCAAGGCGCTGCGGCTCAGGGGGCTGCGGGACAACCCGGAGTCCTTCGCGGCCTCGGAGGAGGAGGACTCGGCGCTGTCCCTGGAGGCCGTGCGCGGCTGGCTGGTGGGCGAGTCCCAGTGCGTCCTGGGGGCCTTCCACGGTGGGCAGCTCGTGGGCGCGTTGGGGTTGAAGCGCGAGTCCCGGGCCCGGCTGGCGCACAAGGCGGTGGTGTGGGGCATGTACGTGGCGCCGGAGGTCCGCTCGCGGGGCGTGGGCCGGCGGCTGCTGACCGCGCTCATCGACGAGGCGCGGAAGCTGGGCGGCCTCAAGTGCCTGCTGCTCGCCGTCGCGGTGGGGAACGCGCCCGCGCACGCGCTGTACCGCTCGCTGGGGTTTCGGACCTACGGCGTGGAGCCCAACGCGCTGAAGGTAGGGGAGACCTTCCTCGACGAGGAGATGATGGTCCTCACCCTGTGAGCCGGGGCGGGTGACAGATTTTCGAGGCCCCGGTGTTCCAGGTGACGCGCGAGGCCGGAGGCGGCGGGACACGGGAACCGAGGGCTCTTCGCCGCGCTGGAGACGCACTGCGCATGGCCCCTGGCACCCCTGACTGGCTTCTGGAGCGAATCATCCTGGGCGAGCTGCCGCCAGCGGCGCTGTCCGCCGCGCGAGCCCGGCTCGAGCGTGAGCCCGGCGGCGCCGCGAGGCGGGCCCGGCTGGACGCCGACTCTCGCCAGACGCTGGAGCGTCATCCGCCCGCCGCGGTCGCCGCCGAGGTGGCCCGGCGCGAGCACAAGGCCCTGGCCCGCGCGGCGGAGGCGCGGCGCGGCGACTCGCAGGGGTGGCATGGGCTGTCACTCAGCGTCCCCGTGGCCGCCTCGCTGGCGCTGCTCTTCATGTCCGCGCCGGAGGCGCAGCCGGAGCCGTCCGAGTCACCGGTGCCGCTCATGGTGATGCTGGACACCGTGCGCATCAAGGGCGGGCCGCGCCTGCGGGTCCACCGGCAGGGCGCGGGCGAGCCGGAGCTGCTCGGTGAACAGGCCCGGGCGCGCCGCGGTGACGTCCTGCAGCTCAGCTACGTGCCGGGTGGAAGCCGCCATGGGGTCGTGGTGTCGGTGGATGGGCGCGGCGGCGTGACGCTGCACCATCCCTCCACGCTGACGGGCAGCACGGAGCTGGGCCCCGGCGAGGCGGTGCCGCTGGCCCATGCCTACGAGTTAGATGACGCGCCGGACTTCGAGCGCTTCCTCTTCGTCACGTCCGAGGCCCCCTTGGAGGTGGCGTCGGTCCTGGAGGCGGCGCGCGCGCTTGCCCGTCAGCCCAGCGACGCGCGCACCCTGCCGCTGCCACTTCCGGATACCCTGGGCCAGACGTCCTTCACGTTGGAAAAGGTGCGGTGATGACGCGGTCCCTCCTGTTTTCGCTCCTGCTCGTGCCCGCCCTGGCCGCCGCGGCTCCCACGTCCTCGGCGCCGCGGGCGTCGGTGCGCCGCTTCGCGCTGCTGGTGGGCGTCAACGACGGGGGCGAAGGACGCGCCCGGCTCCGGTACGCCGTCACGGATGCGCGCTCGTTCGGCAACGTGCTGGAGGAGCTCGGCGGGGTGCAGCCGCAGGACACGCTGCTGCTGCTGGAGGGCGACCGCGCGGCGCTGGAGTCCGCCCTGGTCCGCTTCAAGGCGATGGTGGCGGCGGCGACCACGCCGGGCACGCGCATCGAGGCGCTCATCTACTATTCGGGCCACTCCGACGAGCAGGGGCTGCTCCTCCAGAAGGACCGCTTTGGCTACCGCGAATTGCGCAAGGCGCTGGAGTCGCTTCCCGCCGACGTGCGCATCGCCATCCTGGACTCGTGCGCGTCCGGCACGCTGGCCCGCCAGAAGGGCGGGGTGCGGCGTCCCGCCTTCATGGTGGATGCGTCCTCCGCGGTGCGCGGCCACGCCATCCTCACGTCGTCTTCCGAGGACGAGGTGTCCCAGGAGTCCGACCGCATCGGCGGCTCGTTCTTCACCCACAACCTGGTGTCCGGCCTGCGGGGCGCGGCGGACGTCTCCGGGGACGGCCGGGTGACGCTGCACGAAGCCTACCAGTTCGCCTTCCACGAGACGCTCGCGCGCACGGAGCAGACGCGGGCCGGAGCACAGCACCCCGCGTATGACATTGAGCTGGCGGGCACCGGCGACCTGGTGATGACGGACCTGCGCTCCACCGCCGCGGTGCTCGTCCTGGAGGACCTGGTGGACGGGCGGCTCTTCGTCCGCGACTCCCAGGGACGTCTGGTGGTGGAGCTGAAGAAGTACGCGGGCCGCACCACCGAGCTGGGGCTGCAGAAGGGCCGCTATTCGGTGATGCGCAAGGTGCTGGACCAGACCTCGCATGCGGAGTTCGAGCTGGGGGAGGGCGGCCGGACGGTGCTGGCGGCCTCCGCCTTCCGCGCGGTGCAGGGGGAGCTGACGGCCATGCGCGGCGGCGGGGCCCTGCCCGCGGCGGTCTCCGCGGGCGCGTCGGAGGTCGCCGCGGCGGGCAGCGGGCGCCGGTCGCGCTTCGTCAACGTGGGCCTGTTCCCCGGCCTCCAGACGAATGACCTCATGACCTCCGGCGAGCCCGTGGACAACCACCTCTCCGTGTCCATCGGCATGGCGCGCATGGCGCGGCTGGACGGCGTGGCGATGGCCCTGGGCGCGAACGTGGCCACGGACAAGGTGGACGGGCTGCAGCTGGCCCTGGGCGCGAACGTGGTGCGGGGCGACATGTCGGGCACGCAGTTGGCCATTGGCGGCAACTGGACGCACGGCAAGGCGGAGGGCGTCCAGGCCGCGATAGGCCTCAACCTGGCGCGGGCCAGCGGCACGCTGGGGCAGCTCGCGGTGGGGGCCAACGTGTCCGGCACGTCGCTGGCGGGCGCGCAGCTGGCCGTGGGCGGCAACTGGACGGCGGGGGACGTTGACGGTGTCCAGGGCGCGGTGGGGTTCAACCATGTGCGGGACCGGGTGACGGGCCTCCAGGTGGCCGTGGGCCTGAACTGGGCGGCGGAGGCCCGGGGCGCGCAGCTGTCCCTCCTCAACGTGGGCGGCGACGTGAAGGGCGCGCAGGTGGGCCTCGTCAACGTGGCGGGGCGGCTGAACGGCCTCCAGCTCGGGCTGGTGAACGTGTCGCGGGAGCTGGAGTCGGGCGTGCCGGTGGGCCTGGTGAGCATCGCGCGCAACGGCCAGTTCCACGTCGAGGCCTTCGGCAATGACTTCAACTACGCCAACACCGCCATCAAGGTGGGCAGCCGCTACCTCTACACGACGCTCGTGCTGGGCATGGGCTCCATGGAGGGGGCGCGCGGTCCCAGTCACTGGTCGCTGGGGCTGGGGCTCGGCGCGCACATCCCTGTGTCCGAGCGCTTCTTCCTGGACGTGGACGCGGTGACGAACACCCTCTACGACTGGAGCGTGTCCTTCGAAGGCAACAGCCTCCTGCATCAGCTCCGGCTGGTGGCGGGGTTCCAGGTGGCGCCGAACCTGGCCATCATCGGCGGGCCCACGCTCAACGTGCTGCACGACGTCAGCGGGGAGCCCGCGTCGAACCTGAGCCGCCTGCCGAGCCTGGACGCGGGGGGCGTGCGCCTGTGGCCGGGTGTGCAGGTGGGCCTGCGCATCTGACTGACGCAGGGGCCAATGGCTCCCATCAGCGGGACGAAAGCGCGCCCGGGAATGACGTCTTTCCATGGGGACTTCCCCGGTGACAGGCTGCCCCTCCGGCCCAGGAGCGCGGCCGGTGTCACCCTTGCGCTGGGGGAGAGATGTCCAAGTTGCTGTTCGCGGCCTTCAATGAGGGCGTGAGCCTGTCCATGGCGGGCAACCACGAGGCGGCCATTCTCGCGTTCAACAAAGTGCTCGCCGTGGACCCCAAGCACGTCCCCGCGCTCACCGGGAAGGGGGCGTCGCTGGCCACGCTGGAGCGCTTCGAGGAGGCGCTGCGCTGCTTCGAGCGCGCCATCGAAGTGGACCCCACCGAGGCCGAGGCCCACCGCGACGCCGCCCTCTGCCAGTTGGAGCTGGGGGAGCCGGAGGCCGCCGCGCTGTTGCTCCAGCGCGCCATGCAGCTCAACCCCACGCCGGGCTACCGCGAGTCCGCCGCCGTCCAAATCTACACCCTGGGCAACGCGCTGCTGACGCGGGGCTCCCGCCGCCCGGACAAGGCGCGCTACCGGCAGGCCCGCCACGTCTTCGAACTGGCGCTGACGCTGTCCCCCGGCTCCGCCGAGTGCGCCCGGGCCCTGGCCGACGTGTGGGAACACCTGGGGGATTCCGCTCAGAGAGACCACTACACCCAGCTCGCCTCCCGGCTCCGCCCCGTGCCGGCCTAGCAGACGGCCCGCCGGGGCCTGGACGACCTGAAACCCCATTCCGGTTTCAAGTCCGGACGCGGCAAAGCGGGTCGAAGTGTTACACCCGACGCGGCCTTTTTCCGCTATACTTCACGCAATTCGCGTAAAGTCCGACAACGCCGCCCGGGAGAACCCAAGATGATCGTCATGCTCGAGCCGGACTCGCCTGAGTCCGTGGTGTCCGCCGTCCTCCAGGTCGCTGCTCAGTACAAGGGAGTGACGCCTCGGACGCACGTCATCGGGGGCTCCGAGTACACGATTACGGAGATCTACCTCCTGGGTTCCACGGCGCAGGTGCCGGTGGAGCCCTTCGAGCAGATTCCGGGCGTGCGGCAGGTGGTGCGCGTGTCGCAGAAGTACCGCGTCATCGGCCGGCACAAGGGCCAGCGGACGTCCGCGGGCTTCGAGTACAACGGCGTCAGCTTCGACGAGCGCTCCGTGAATGTGTTCGCCGGCCTGTGCGCCGTGGACAACCCGGAGAACGTGGACACGATGATGGCGGCGCTCGCTCGCTGCGGCATCCGCACCACGCGCATGGGCGCCTACAAGCCCCGCACCAACCCCTACGAGTTCCAGGGCCTGGGCGCCGCCTGCCTGCCCTGGGTGTTCGAGTCGGCGGGCAAGCACGGCATCAAGGTCATCGCGATGGAGGTGACGCACCCGCGTCACATCGACGAGATTCGCGACGCGCTGGAGCGCTCCGGCAACGCCACCGGCGTCATGCTCCAGGTGGGCACGCGCAACGCGCAGAACTTCGAGCTGCTCAAGAGCATTGGTCAGCAGCGGGTCTTCCCGGTGCTCTTCAAGCGCGGCATGGGCATCACCCTGGAGGAGTCGCTCAACGCGTGTGAGTACGTGGCGAGCGAGGGCAACCCGAAAATCATCTTCTGCCTCCGCGGCGTGAAGACGCACCTGGGTGACCCGCACCGCAACATGGTGGACTTCGCCCATGTGCCCGTGGTGCGCCGGCTGACGCGCCTGCCGGTGTGCGTGGACCCGTCGCACGCCATTGGCCAGGCCGCGCCGCCGCCGGACGGGCTGCCGGACGTCTTCCACGCCATTGGCCAGGGCATCATCGCCGGTGCGTCCATGGTGCTGGTGGACTTCCACCCGCAGCCGGAGGCCGCCCTGTGTGACGGGCCCCAGGCGCTGCGCATGGAGCAGCTCCCCGCGCTGCAGCGCTACGTCCAGCTGGTGCGCTCCGCGTACGAGACGGCCGTGCAGCACGGTGACGGGCTCCAGGCCACCAGCGCCTGAGCGAACCTCACACCACGCCGTAGCTTCCGAGCACCCGCAGGGTGACGCAGGCGGCCTGGGCCGCGGCCACCGCCTCGCGCACCCGCGGGTCCTCCAGCGCGCCGTCCACGTCCAGGCACCACACGTACTCCCAGGCGCGGCGCTGTGGCCGGGACTCCAGCCGCGCCACGTTGAGGCCGCGCGAGGAGAAGGCGCTCATCACGCGGTACAGCGCGCCCGGTCCATTCTCCACGGTGAAGGCCAGCGCCGTCTTCCGCCGCGTCCAGGTCCGTTCGGGCGCGGGCCCCAGGGAGACGAAGCGCGTGTAGTTGTCCGGCGAGTCCTCCACGCCTTCCTCCAGCACGGCCAGTCCATACAGGCCCGCGGACATGCGGCTGGCGATGGCGGCCGTGTGCGGAGGCTTCTCCTCCGCCACCTTTCGCGCGGCGATGGCGGTGTTCGTCTCCGGCAGCGGGGTGATGCCCCGCCGGCGCAGGTAGCCCGCGCACTGCGCCAGGGCCTGCGGGTGGGAGAGCGCCTGCTGGACGTCATCCAGGGCCAGGCCCGGCGGGGCCAGCAGGCAGTGGCGGATGCGCAGCGACAGCTCGCCCGTCACCGGCACGTCATGCTCCAGCAGCAGGTCCACCGTCTCCGCCACGGGCCCGCCCAGCGAGCTCTCCACCGGCACCACGCCGCCGTGCACGCGGCCTTCGGCCACGGCTTCGAAGACGGCGCGGAAGGTGAGGCAGGGGACGGCCTCCACGCCTGCGCCATGCAGCGCGCGCAGGGCCTCTTCTCCGTAGGCGCCAGGCTCGCCCTGGAAGGCGATGCGCCGCGGCGACTCAGGCATGAGGCGCCTCCGCGCGCGCATACGTCCCCAGCACGCGCAGCGACGAGGTGAGCGGCCGGATGTCGTCCAGCGCCGCAGTCACCGCCGCGGAGGCGGCGTGGCCCTCCACGTCCAGGTAGAAGCGGTACTGCCACGGCTGCCCCGGAATGGGGCGCGACTCCAGCTTGCTCAGGTTCACCCCGCGCAGGGTGAGCCGCTGGAGCATCTCTCCCAGCGTGCCGGGCTTGTGCTCCAGCACCACCAGCAGGGACGTCTTGCACGGCACCCCGGGCGCCAGGGGCGTGGCCTCGCGGCCCACCTCCACGAAGCGCGTGTAGTCGAAGGCCGGCTGCAGCTCGCCTGCGAGCACCTCCAGGCCGAAGCGCTGCGCCGCCGTCTCGCTGGCGATGGCCGCCACCGACGCGTCGTTGCGCTCGCGGACCTTCTGCGCCGCGCCGCCGGTGTCCACGTCCGGCACCGCGCGGGCCCAGGGCACCTTCTCCCGGAGGAACGCCTCGCACTGCGCCAGCGCCTGCGGATGGGACAGCACCTCCCGCAGCCCTTCCAGCTTCGCGCCCGGCAGGCCCAGCAGGCGGTGGTCCACCTGGCTGACCAGCTCCGCGGTGATGACCACGCCGCCCTCGGCGAGCAAGTCGTACGTCTCGTTCATGCTGCCCGCGGTGGTGTTTTCAATGGGCAGCAGCACCAGGTCCTGCTCGCCGCGGCGGAGCGCCTCCACGGCCTCCCGCGCGTGGTCGAAGCCGGACAGCAGCACGCCCCCCGCGCGGTGGCCGTAGCGGCGGCGCGCGGCCAGGTGGCTGTAGGAGCCCTCCACGCCGGGGTAGGCCACGCGCAGGGGCGTGGTGTCCAGGCGGGTGACGAGCTCGTGCTGCCGGGCCACGGACATGTCGATGAAGAGCCGCCAGATGCGCTCCACCTCGTGGGGGTCCAGGCCGTGCTCCGCGGCGCGGGTGCGGATGCGGCGCAGCAGCAAATCCTCGCGGCGCTGGTCCCGGAAGGGCGCGGCGGCGGCCAGCTTCGCCCGGGCCACGTCGTCCGCCAGCGCCATGCGGCGGCGGATGGCATCGAGGATTTCCTCGTCGATGCGCTCGATGGAGGTCCGGATGAGGTCGAGGTCGGGGAGGGTGGTCATCACGAGGCTCCGAGGTTGCGCCACATGAGGTGGTGCGGGCCGATGCCGGGCAGGTCGAAGGGCTCGCCTCGCTGCGCGAAGCCCTGCGCGCGGTAGAACCCGGAGGCCGTCAGCCGCGCGTTGCACCACACCTGGGAGCCGCCCTGCTGTGCCGCATGCTCCACGCAGGCCTTCAGGAGGGCGGCGCCATGGCCGTGCCCACGCAGGGTGGCGTCCACCGCCATGCCTCGCAGGCGCCAGGCCGTGGTGGCACGCAGCGCGTCCGGCGGCGGCTCCCGATACAAGGATGCCACGCCCACCAGGCGCCCCGCCGTATAGACGCCCAGGTGGAGCGTGTCCGCGTCATCATCCCCGGGATAGACGGCCATGTCCGGAGGCTGGTTGGGACGGAGGATGGCGTGGCGGAGGCCGCGCGTCTCCCGAGCCGGAATCTTGCGGATGTCAGTGGCGCTCACGGCGCCGGAGTATGCCCTCGGCGGGTGGCGCCCCACCAGTGTCACCGTACTACTTCGGTAGGACTGTCTTCCCCATCTTCAACACCTGCTTGAAGTGCGTGGCGGTGACGGACGCCACGCTCAGCCGGCCGCGGGTGACGAGCGGAAAATCCTTCAGTGCGGCGGTGGCCTTGATGGTGCCCAGGTCCACCGGCTGGGTGAAGGCAATGACGGGCCCCATGAAGGTGGCGGCCCAGTCCTCATCGGGCACGGTGGAGTCCGGCCCCGGCGGCGTGAGGACCTGGGCCACGCCCACCACGGCCTTGTCCTCGTTGGAGTGGTAGTAGAGGCAGAGGTCCCCGGGCTTCATCGCCCGGATGTTGTTGCGCGCCTCGAAGTTGCGCACGCCGGTCCACTCCGTCTTCCCGTCCTTCTCCAACTGGGCGTAGGCGTAGACGGAGGGCTCGCTCTTGATGAGCCAGTACTGTGGCTTGGCCATGGCGGCGCACCATAATGAAAGAGGCCCGGCGCCGCCACGCGGGGGCACCCGGCCTCTTTTGTTGCCTCCGGACGACTACGCCTGCTTCGCGACGCTGGTGGCCGCCGCCGCCGGCGCCTTGTTCGTGAGCAGCGCGCTGCTCGCGTACAACGCCAGGCCCACCACCGCGACCACCGCGGCCTCCATCTGCGTCGCGAAGGCAACACCCATCACCGTCATGGCTCCCGTGCCCATCGCGAACGACGCCGCCACCGCCCCAGCCGCCTTCCTCATCCGACCCTCCCTCGTTCTCGCGCACGCATCATGCGCCGTGGACTTCACTGCCTCGCGCGAACCTCAATCCAAGACGCGTGCCAGCCTCCAGCCCCGGGGAAATGGGAAGCGCGAGGGGGCGCGGAGGGAAAAGTCGTTCCCCGTTCAGCGCAATGCCTGAAGAAAGCACCGGGTGCGACGCGGGTACGATGCCGGAAAAATTTCCTGAACCCCATGGGGTCGCCCAGGAGGGCACTTCGTAACCCACTGCTATCCAAGGGCTTTCCCTCCCTCCAGTACGTGGCACACGCGCTGCTAAGGCAACGCAGCCGGAAGCAGCGCTCGGCCGCGGTGGGGCCGGGAGCGCGACACACGCTTTTGAGGGAGAGCTGACGATGGGCAAGACGAGCGCGGGGTTCTGGACGGTGTTGGGCGTGATGCTCCTGGGGGGCTGCGCGCACCAGCCGCAGGTGAAGGTGGACAACACGGAGCAGCCCTACCGGATTGGCCGTGAGGACGTGCTGGACATCGCGGTGTGGCGTGACGCGGAGCTGTCCCGGACGCTGCCGGTCCGTCCGGATGGCTACATCTCCATGCCCATGGTGGGCGAGGTCCACGCCGCGGGCAAGACGCCCACGGAGCTGGCTGACTCGCTGAAGGCGGCCTATCAGCCGTACGTGCAGGAGCCGCGCGTGACGGTGATTGTCCGCGAGGTGAACAGCAGCCGCGTGTTCGTCACCGGCGAGGTGGCTCACCCGGGCGCCTATCCGCTGCGCGGCCGCGTGTCGCTGCTGCAGGCCATCGCGCTGGCGGGTGGCTTCACGGACTTCGCCAACTCGGACGGCATCGTGGTCATCCGCACCGACAGCAAGGGCGGCCAGATTCCGGTGCGCTACAGCGACCTCATCTCTCCGGATGGCGGACACGAGGTCATGCTCCGTCCGGGTGACACCGTCGTCGTTCCGTGAATTGTGATGCCGCGGTGGGTGTCGTGGACGTGGGCGGTGGTTGGCGTACGGGACGGAGGGCGACGGTGAAGGGCAACTGGAAGAAGTGGCTACTGGCGGGCCTCATGTTCGGTGCGCCCGCCACGCAGGCCGCGACGGTGTGGGAACCCCGGCTTCGGCTGACGGCCGAGGAGCGGTTCGACGACGACCTGCGCCTGGGCGGTGACGGCACCGGCCAGCTGATGACGAAGGTGACGCCGCGGCTGGGGCTGGAGGCGAAGGACGCGCGGCTCACGCTGGACAGCTTCTACGCGGCCGACCTGCTGATGCGGCATGGGTCGGGCAGGACGACGCTGGACCACCGGGGCGGCCTGGAGGCCCGGCACCAGATGACGCGCCGGCTGCGGCTGGACACGGCGATCCGGGTGTTTCGTGTCACGGACCCCAGCTCGCTGCCGCGTGACGGCCTGGCGCGCTCCACGCTGCCCACGTTCTTCACGCAGGCGACGCTGGGCGTGACGAACCGCGTGGCGGAGCGGCTGGACATGCGCGCGGGCTACCGCTTCGAGGCGGTGCGCATCATCGACGTGGGGCAGCGCGCCGGGTACGCGCACACGCCCTCCATCGAAGGCTGGTACCGCGCCACGCGCCGGCTCAGCCTGGGCCTGGAGTACCGGTACCAGGGCTTCCTCTATGAGGGGACGCTGAGCCAGTCGCACGGCGCGGCGCTGGGGTTGCGGTATCGGCTGACGCGGCCTACCACCTTCACCGTCCGGGCGGGCCCCGTGCGGTACCTGGCGCCGGTGGCCCAGCAGGGGGGGTGGGTTCCGCGAGTGAACGTGGAGCTGCAGCGCGCGGGGGAGCTGTTCGACGTGGGCGTGTCGATGGGACACGACCTGGTGGGCGCGAACGGCTTCACCAACGCGCTGTGGGCGGACTACGCGTCGGTGATGCTGGCGCGCCGGTTCACCCAGAAGTTCTCGCTTTTTGGCGCGGCCAGCTTCTTCCGCAACGGGCAGGCCCCGTCGCTGGACTGGGCCGTGTTCAGGGGAGCGCCGCGGGTGTCGCAGGGCTACGCGGTGAGTGGTGGTGTGGAGTACCGCATTGACCGGCGCCTGTCGGCGCAGGGTGCGGTGGATCGAATCGCTCAGGTCGGGCTGGCGGATTCGGCGAGCGCGGTGGACCTGACGCGCAATGTGTTCGCCGTCCGTTTGGTGGTGACGCCTTGGTAGCTACAGCGCGTGGGATGGAGGAGGAGCGGAACATGGAGCGAGGGATGACGGCAGACCAGCTTCTGGGAGCCCTGTGGCGACGCAAGGCCCTGGTCGGTGCCATCGCAGCAGTGGTCTTCTTGGTGGGCGCAGCCATCGTGATGACCCGGCCGAGCATGTACGAGGCTTCAGTGGTGGTCCGCGTGGAGCCGCAGCGGCCAGGTGAGGAGATGGTGCAGCGCACGGTGAGCGAAATCATCGAGCAGCGGCTGCTCACCGTTCGACAGGAGCTGCTGGCGCGTCCGGTGCTCCAGAAGGCCATCGAGGAGATGAACCTCTATCCGGACATCGTTTCGGAGAAGGGCATGGAGTCCGCCGTCGCGCAGATGCGCAAGGACCTCACGGTGCGGGTGGAGGGTGAGACGGCCTTCGAGCTCACCTACGCCAACCGCGACCCGCAGGTGGCGGCGCAGGTGGCCAACCGCCTGCCGACCATCTTCTCCGATGAGACGCTGAAGATTCGTCAGGCGCAGGCGGCGCGCGCCACCGACCTCTTCAACGAGGAGATGGTGGCGCTGGGCAAGGCGGTCAGCGCCTGGGAGGGAAAAATCTCCCAGTTCAAGGTGGACCACCTGGGCGAGCTGCCCGAGCAGATGGAGATGAACATGCGCGGCCTGGAGCGCGTGTCGCACCAGCTCCAGACGAAGTCGGAGGAGCTGCGGGTCGCCGAGGCGCGTCGCTCCGACCTGGCCCGCGCTCGCAACGCGGTGGACAGCGAGGCCGGCCGGCTCGAGGCCGCGGAGAACGGGCTCACCCGTTCGCTGGTCAACGCCCGCACCACCTGGACGGAGGACCACCCGGAGGTGAAGCGCCTGAAGACGGAGCTGGACAGCATGTCCGCGCGCCGCAAGGACGCTGAAGGCCGCCTGTGGGCCGAGCGCGCCGAGCGCACCCGCGTGGCCTCGCTGATTGGCAACATCCAGCAGGAGATTCAGGACCTCCAGAAGCAGGCCGAGGCGTACCAGGGCCGGCTGAACAACACCCCGCGCTGGGCGCACGAGCTGGCGGTGATGAACCGCGACTACGAAATCGCGCGCACCAAGTACCAGAGCGTGGTGAGCCGCAAGGTGGAGGCGGAGATCGCGCAGGAGCTGGAGGCCAAGAGCGCCAAGAGCCTGTTCAACGTCATCTCCCCGGCGGGCGTGCCGGCGACCCCGGCCCGGCCGGACCGCATGGCGGGCATGCTCATCGTCTTCCTCCTGGCCCTGGGCCTGGGTGTGCTGACGGGTTCAGTCCTGGAGATGCGCGACGACAGCCTGCGCGATGGCACCGAGGTCCGCCAGCGCCTGACGCTGCCTGTGCTCGCGGTGGTCCCGGAAATGCAAGGCAAGACGGAGCGGCGGATTCTGATGCCGGCTTCGGGGGCTCGAAACAGCGTGTCCAACCCCACGACGTTGAACTGAGTCTCGCCGGAAAAGGACGGAGGACGGACATGGATCAGACGATGGAACGGGCGGGCAACTTCCTCCCCCGAGTGGATGACAACCCGACGGGCGGCAACGCGGTGGACCGCCGGGTGGTGACGTTGACGGCGCCGGCGTCGGCCGCGGCGGAGCAGTACCGCAGCCTTTATTACAGGCTGGAGCGGATGCGGGACCTGCGGCCGATGAAGGTCGTCGCGCTCACCTCGGCGATGCCGGGGGAGGGCAAGACGGTGACGAGCGTCAACCTGGCGCTCGCCGCGGCCCGGGCGAACCCGGAGCGCCGCATCCTGCTGGTGGACGCGGACCTGCGCCGGGGCGGCGTGGCGGCCACGCTGGGCATGCGCAACAAGACGGGCCTGGCGGAGCTGCTGGCGGGGGACTGCGAGGTGCGGGACGTGGTGCGGCGGTTCAACTCCACGCGCCTGGCCCTCATCCCCGCGGGCGTCACCCCCGAGGACACCGCGCAGGTGCTGGCGAGCGGCCGGATGAAGCAGTTCCTCAAGGCGGTGCGCGAGGGCTTCGACGAGGTCTACATCGACCTGCCGCCCACGCTGCCCTTCGCGGACGCGGCGATCCTGGGCCACCAGGCGGACGGCGTGCTGATGGTCATCCGCGCCAACGTGACGTCGGGCAAGGCGGTGCACCAGGCGGTGGAGAGCCTGGGGGGCGCGCCCATCGTCGGGTGCGTGCTGAACGGCGCGGAGGTCCACTCGGCGCCGTACCTGAAGAACTACGAGAAGAAGTAGCGGCGGGTGGCTTCGGCTCCGGCGCCCGCCCCCTGGTGACAGGGGGCGGGGCCGGAGGTGGGAGAGGGTCGGGCGGGTAGGTTGGAGGGGCACGTGCTCCGCGTTTTTCACCACTATTTCTCTGCAAAGAAGCTGACGTTCTTCCTCGCCGAAAGTTCGGCAATCGCGTTGGCCTGCGTGATGGGCGCGGCGGCCTGCGCGGCACTCTTCGCGCCTGACGGGATGCACACGCCGCTGTCGCAGCTGTGGCCCACGCTGCTGTGGGTGGGCGCGGCGTTCGTCATCACCTTCCAGTTCACGCTGTACCTGTTGGACTTGTATGACCTCCGTGTGGCCGCGGAGGACCGGGTGAGGGGATACCGGTTCCTCAAGGCCGCGGGTGTCACGGCGATGGTGGCGGGCGGCGTCATGCTCGTCACCCCGCTGGTGGTGCCGATGCAGCTCCCGCCGGGCACGCTGCTGGGTGGGGCGATGGGCGCCCTGGCCGGGACGTTGATGGTGCGGGTGTCCATCCGCGCCCTGGTGGGAGCCCCGCACGCGGTGCTCATCGTCGGCGAGGGGCCCAAGGCGCGCGCGGTGGCCAGCGCGATTGAAGCGGGCGGGGAGGGCACCTACCGCATCGTGGGCCTGACGGACCCTCGCACCTCCGGTGAGACGCTGGAGCAGACGGCGGCCCGGCTGAACGCGGCGTATGTCGTGCAGGCCGCGGACGACATGCGCGGGGCCAACTGGGTGGACGGCCTGCTGCGCTGCCGGCTCCAGGGCCGGCGGGTGTATGAGGCCACGGGGTTCTGCGAGCGGGTGCTGCGCCGGATTCCCGTGCAGTTCCTGCGGGCGAGCGACTTCGCCTTCGCGGACGAGCTCACCGTGTCCCCGCTGCGCCGTACGCTGAAGCGGGGCTTCGACATCGCGGTGGCATCCCTCCTGCTAATGCTGTCCGCGCCCTTCCTGTTGCTGGTCGCGGTGGCCATCAAGCTGGATTCGAAGGGACCCATCTTCTACCGGCAGGAAAGGACCGGGCTGTTCGGGAGCACGTATCACCTGTGGAAGTTCCGCAGCATGCGCACGGACGCGGAGAAGCATGGCGCGGTGTGGGCGAAGGCGAACGATGACCGTGTCACCCGGGTGGGCCGCTTCATCCGCCGCGCGCGCATCGACGAGATTCCCCAGGTCTTCAACATCCTGACGGGAGACATGAGCTTCGTGGGGCCCCGCCCCGAGAGGCCAGTGTTCGTCGAGCAGTTGAAGCAGCAGATTCCATTCTACGGCCTGCGGGAGGCCGTGAAGCCAGGCCTGACGGGGTGGGCTCAGATTCGCTACCCCTACGGCGCGTCGGTGGAGGATGCGCGGAACAAGCTCGAGTTCGACCTGTACTACGTGAAGAACGGTTCGTTGTTCCTGGATGTGGGAATCATCTTCCACACCGTGAGGCATGTGCTTCTCGGTCGTGGGGCGCGGTAGGGCATTTCGCTTTCCCGGCCTCCGCTGAGGGAGGCCGGGAGGTGGGCCCGCCTGGGGAGGCGGGCTGGGGCGTCGTGGATGGGGGTAAGCGTCATGGTGGGAATGGACATGGAAGCGCCGCTGCCCGCGGAGTGGGCGGAGGCCCGCCGCAGGCTGGAGCTGGAGCTGGAGGGCCAGGGCAACGAGGTTCTTCAGGGGCAGGTGGACCGGCCGACGCGCATCGTCGCCATCGGCGGAGGCACGGGGTTGCCCATGGTGCTGCGCGGCCTGGCCCGGCGCGCGACGCCGAAGGCGCGGGAGCCCGGCATCGACATCACCGCGGTGGTGGCCATGAGCGACGACGGCGGCAGCTCTGGCCGTCTGCGGCGCCAACACGGCGCGCTGCCTCCGGGCGACATCCGCAACTGCCTGGTGGCGCTGGCGGGTGGAAAGAACGCGCTCAAGGACGTCTTCCAGTTCCGCTTCGGCGGGGCGCGCGGCCTGGCGGGCCACGCGGTGGGCAACCTGCTCATCGCCGCGCTCGCGGAGCTGAAGGGGGACTTCATGGAGGCGGTGCGCATGTCCGGGGAGCTGCTGGGCGCCCGGGGCCACGTGCTGCCGTCCACGCTGGCGTCCGTGCAGCTGGTGGCGCAGATGCATGACGACACGGAGGTGGTGGGGGAGCGCAACATCTGCCGCGCGCATGGACGGGTGCGCCGCGTCACGCTGAGCCCTCGCTCGCCGCCGCCCACTGAGGGCCTGCTGGAGACCATCTACACGGCGGACCTCATCGCCATCGGCCCGGGCTCGCTGTACTCGAGCGTGCTGCCCAACCTGCTGGTGGACGGCGTGGCCCAGGCGCTCAAGGAGACGCGCGCGCTGAAGGTCATGGTGGCCAACCTGATGACGCAGCCAGGGGAGACGGACGGCATGTCCTGCCTGGACCACGTGCAGGCCGTCACGGACCACGTGGGGCCGGTGCTGGACGCGGTGCTCGTCAACGGCACGCTGCCCACGGAAGAGGCGTCCCGGCGCTATGCGCGTCGCGGCTCGTTCGTCGTGTCGGCCAACCCGCGCGACTTGATTGGCGCGGGCGTGGTGCCGGTGCAGGCGGACCTCCTCAAGGCAGGGTCCAGGATTCGACACGACAGCCGCAAGGTCGCCGCCTGCCTGCTGAAGATGGCCCGCAGCGGGTTGTAGCCGCGAACCTCCATCCCCACCTTGGGCGCCCGACACCTCATGGAAGCAAGAGACCTTTCTGCCTCGCCGCGCGTCACCGAAGTGACGGGACGCGCGGCCTTCATTGCCCTGGAGTCCGAGTGGAACGCGCTCGTGGAGGCCACCTCCAACGAGCTGTTCTACCGGCATGAGTTCATCCGCGTCTGGATGGACAACTTCGTTCCCGGTGTGAGCCCGCGCGTGCTGACGCTGCGGGACGCGGACGGGAGCCTCGGCGCGGTGCTCCCGCTGTGGGAGGAGCGCACGACGCTGCTGGGCATCCCGGTGCGGCAGCTGTCCGCGGCGGCCAACGCCCACTCCTGCCGGTTCGACCTGGTGGCGAAGGAACCGGAGGTCGCCGCGGCGGCCTTCGTGTCCCACCTGCGCTCGGCTGGTGGCTGGGATGTGCTGCGGCTCACGGATGTCCCCGACGGTGCGGCCGCCTGGCGGCTGCACGCGGTGGCGCGCGAGTCTGGGATGGCCGTGGGAGCGTGGGAGTCCCTGCGCTCGCCCTACGTGCCGCTGCCCAAGGCGCGCGACGCCTTCCAGCAGCGCCTGCAGTCCAAGTTCAAGGCCAACTGCCGCCGTCGCCGCCGCAAGCTGGAGGAGAAGGGCCGCCTCACCTTCGAGCGGGTGGACAGCGGGCTCGGCCTGGAGGGCGCGCTGGAGGAAGGCTTCCTGCTGGAGCAGAGCGGCTGGAAGGGCGCGCGCGGCACGGCCATGGCGCAGGACGCGCGCACGCGCGGCTTCTACACGGAGCTGGCGCGAGACGCGGCCTACCGCCAGCGGCTGGCGCTGTACTTCCTGCGGCTGGACGGCCGGCCGGTGGCCTTCCACTACGGCCTGGAATACGGCGGGCGCTACTTCCTGCTGAAGCCCGGCTACGACGAGCGCCTGCGTGAGTGCAGCCCGGGCCAGCTCCTGGTGGACGAGGTCATCGGGGCCTGCATCGACCGGGGCCTGCACGAGTTCGACTTCCTGGGGCCGGACATGGTGTGGAAGCGCGACTGGACGAACGAGGTCCGGCGCCACACCTGGCTCTACGTGTTCAATGACTCCCCCTTCGGCCGGGCGCTGTGTGCGGCCAAGTTCCGGTGGGGGCCCGCGGTGAAAGAGGTGGTGTCGCGATGGAGACGATGAAGCACTCTGGCCGGCTGTTCGTGCCGTCACTGCCCACGCTGTGGCCGCACATGCTGCTGTCGCGGCCGAAGCCCGGCGCGCTGCCGCCGTTCTCCTCGCCCAACGTCCGCTACTTCTACTTCGCCCGCAACGCCATCTGGCTGACGGTGAAGATGCTGGGGCTGGACTCGGGCGAGGTGCTGATGCCGTCCTACCACCACGGCGTGGAGGTGGAGGCCCTGGTGGACGCCGGCGCCACGCCGCGCTTCTACCGCGTGGGCAGCCGCTGGGACGTGGACCTGGACGACGTGGCCCGGCGCATCGGCCCGAAGACGCGGGCCCTGTACCTGACGCACTACGCGGGCTTCCCGGGCCCCGTCGCGCAGATGCGCGAGCTGGCGGACCAGCACGGCCTCATCCTCATCGAGGACTGCGCGCTGTCGCTGCTGTCCTCCGACGGCGCGGTGCCGCTGGGCACGACGGGAGACGTGGGCATCTTCTGCCTCTACAAGACGCTGCCGGTCCCCAATGGGGGCGCGCTGGTCGTCAACGGCCCGCGCCAGTACAGCCTGCCGGAGCCGCCCGCGCCGCCGTCCGCGTCCACCTTCAGCCACACGGTGTCCGCGCTGCTGCAGAACCTGGAGCTGCGCGGTGGCCTGGCCGGCCGGGCCCTGCGCAGCGCCGTGCGCACGCTGGGCCATGGCACGGTGAAGGCGGCCAGCATCAAGCGCGTGGCCACGGGCACGCAGCACTTCGACCGCAAGCACGTGGACCTGGGCATGAGCCCGCTGACGAAGCGGATTGCCCAGGCCCAGGACCTGGAAGCCATCGTCGAGCAGCGGCGCCGTAACTACTTCTTCCTGCTGGGCCGGCTGCGCGACATCTCTCCGCCGCTGTTCAACCAGCTGCCGCCGGGCGCCTGCCCGCTGTTCTACCCGCTGGTGGTGCAGGACAAGGCGGAGGTGCTGGCGCGGCTGCGCGCGCAGGGCATCGACGCCATCGACTTCTGGAAGCGCTTCCACCCGGCCTGTGACGCCGCGGCCTTCCCGGAGGTGGCGCAGCTGCGGCGCTCCATCGTGGAGATTCCGTGCCACCAGGACCTGACGCCGGAGGTGATGGCGGACGTGGCGCACGCGGCGCGCGAGGCCGTGAAGTCGGACCACCGGACGAAGAAGCGCGCGGGTTGAGGTTCATTCAGGGGACAGGGGAGGGGCGTCTGCCCCTCCGGGAGGACGGGCGTTGATTCGGGAGGATGAGCTGTCACAGGGACCGTGGGCCGCGCACCGGCTGGAGGTAGGCGCCGTGGGCAGCCTCTCCACGCTGGCGGGGATGCGGGAGGAGTGGGCCGCGCTGATGGACGCGAGCGACGCGGGGCCCTTCAATGCCTGGGAGTGGGTGTACCCGTGGTGCCGGCGCATCGCCACGGGCCGGCGCCCGCTGGTGCTGACCGCGCGCGACGCGGCGGGCACGCTGGTGGGCCTGATGCCGCTGGGCGTCGAGTACCTGGGCGTCACCGGCGTGCCGGTGCGGCGGCTGAGCTTCCTGGGCGAGACGCACGTCGGCAGTGACTACCTGGATGTCGTGGCGCGGCGGGGCCGTGAGCGCGAGGTGGCGGGCGCCTTCGCGCGGATGCTGCACGCGCTGCGTGACGAGTGGGACGTGTTGGACTTGTCGGACCTGCGCGAGGACTCGCCCACCGTGGACGTGCTCCGGGACACCTTCTTCGGGCAGGACGTCCGCGTGGCGCCGCGCTACGTGTGTCCGTACGACACGCTGACGCCGGGTGAGCCCTTCGACGCGTTCCTCAAGCGCACGGGACGCCGCGACAACTTCCTGCGGCGGCGCAAGTGGCTGGAGAAGCAGGAGGGCTACCGCATCGAGCGCACGGACGCCCCGGGCGAGCTGGCGGCGCCGCTGACGGACTTCTTCCGCCTGCACTCGGCGCGGTGGGCGGCGGATGGGGGCTCGCAGGGCATCAAGGGCTCGGGCGTGGAGGCGTTCCACCGCGACGCCACCCAGTTCCTGGCGGAGCGGGGCCGGCTGCGCCTCTACACGATGAAGGTGGGTGGCCAGGCCGTGGCGTCGGTGTACGGCATCCTCCACCGCGACAGCTTCGTGTACTTCCAGTCCGGTTATGACCCGGCGTGGCGCAACCGCAGCGTGGGCCTGGTGCTGGTGGGAGAGACGTTCCGCGACGCGATGGAGGCCGGCCTCACGGAGTACGACTTCCTCCGGGGCACCGAGACGTACAAGTCCGACTGGGTGTCCAAGCAGCGGCGCACGCTGTCCGTGCGCGTCCATGCCGGGACGTGGGAGGGGCGCTGGTTCTCCCAGTCCGAATCCCTGGCGCGCCTGCTGCGCAACGGCGCCAAGGCGGCGATGCCGGACACGTTGGTGGAGAAGGTGCGGCGCCTGCGCCGCCGGCGGGCCGCGGTGCACTGAGTGTTGAAAACGCCAGCGGCGCCGCGGGTGCTGTCCAGGAGGCCGCGCGTCAGGGCATGCCGCCCGCGACCTCCGCGCGAAGCTGGGCAATCGCGGGGCCGAGCTGCGGCGGCTGCATGTTTCGCGGGACTTCCACGGAGAAGCGCTCGAAGTAGGCCAGCGCGGTGGCCTTGTCGCCGCGGCGCAGGGCGAGGCTGCCCAGGAAGATGAGCGCCTCCTGCGCGTCCGGCCAGGTGTCCACCAGCTCCGTCAGCTCCGCCTCGGCGCCGGCCATGTCGCCCTGGGTGGCGCGCAGCACGCCGCGGTGCACCTTCAGCTCGACGTTGAAGGGGTCCGCGGCCAGGCCCTTGGCGGTGACCTTCACGGCCTCGTCGAACTGCTGACGGCGGATGAGCTCGTGGCTCAGCAGCGCCGCCGCATCCACGTCTCCGGCGTTGGCGTTCAGCCGCGCGCGAGCCTCCTGCATCTCCGGGCCTTCCTGCATCTGCTCGCCCATGCCCGCGCCCTGCGGCTGCGCGGCGGCGCCGCCCGGGGGCATGCGGCCGGTGGCCTCCATTCCGTCGGTGCGCGTCTGCTGCTCGGAGACGAGCAGGTAGCCCAGCCCGCCGAAGAACACTACGATGCCCGCGCCCCACAGCGCGCCCACCAGCTGCGGATTGCGAGACGCCCACCCGGTGGGGGCAGGCGCCTGGGGACGGGCGCGGACGCCCTCGCCGGAGGCCTTGCGCTTGAGGTGCTCGTCCTTCGCGCGCAGCGCCGCGGCGGCCTCGCGCTCCAGGCGGGACTTCTCGGCGGCGTACTGTTCGGCGCCCTGGTTGTGCTTCTCCGCGTCCAGCGCGCGGAGCTGGTCGATGAGGGACTGCGCGCGCTGGGTCAGGTCATCGAGCACGCCGTCGCGGGGCTCGGCCGACGCCAGGGCGCCCTTGCGGCGCTGCAAGAGGAGCCAGCCGGCCGCCAACACGAAGGTGGCGGCGAGCACGATGATTCCGGGCAACCAATTCGTCGTCTGCGGCTGCATGGCCTGGCGCTCCTAGCGCTCGAGCTCCCGGCGCACGGCCTGGAGGTACGGGTCTTCTTCATCCACCGGAGGCGCTCCGGCGGGCGCGGCCGGGGCCGCCGTTTCTTCCGAAGTCGGGGTCGCGGGCGCGGTCTGCTCCGGGGCACCCGCGCCGCGCTGGAGCTGCCGCCAGATGACGAAGGCGCCCACGGCGACGAGCGCCACCGGGCCCAGCCACACGAACCAGTTGAAGCCCTCCGCGCGGGGGGAGAGCAGCACCCACTCACCGTAGCGGGCGACGAAGTACTCGACGATTTCGGCGTCGCTCTTCCCCTCGGAGACGAGCTCGCGAATCATGTCGAGCTGGGCGCGCGCCATGGAGGACGGGCTGTCCGCCACGGACAAGCCCTGGCACACGGCGCACCGGAGCTGCTTGCCCAGCGTCTGGGCACGCGCCTCCAGCTCCGGCGCGAGCGGGTCGCTTCCCGCCTGCTGGGGCGCGAACTGGCCGGTGACGAGCGTGAAGGCGAGGGACAGGGACAGGAGGGCAGCGGTCATCAAAGCTCCATCGAGCCGTCCCTACCTAGCGCCCCAGGCCGTGATTGGACAGTGAAACCTGAGCGGCGGGAGCTTGTCCCGCCGCCCGGCTCGCTGTGCCTACATGGAGGCGTCCGGGGTGAGCTGCGCCTGGGCGGTCGCCCGGTGCTCCGGCTGGCCGGTGATCAGCGCGTAGAGGGCGTAGGTCACGGGCGACGCGGCGAGCAGCTCCACGCAGTGGTCGCCCAGGCGGTCCCAGACCTGCCCGCCTGCTTTGACATAGGCGTCCACGGTGGCCTCGAACACGGCGTCCACGCCGAGCATCTTCTGGAAGACGAAGTCGCGCGCCGGGTCTCCGACCTTGGCGGTCGTCCAATCGAGGACGCCGGTGGGGGTGTCGTCCGGGTCCAGCAGGACGTGGGCGGGGTACAGCTCCCCGTGCGTCAGCGCGACGAAGCGGGGCCAGTAGGTATCGTCGCCCAGCCACCGCTCCCAGCGCTGGGTGAGGGACGGCGCCACGTCGAAGGCCTGGGTGACGCGGGCGATGTCGGAGGCCCAGTTGGCGCGGACCTGCTCGGGCGTTTCGACGACGAGGCCGGCCTGGCGGGCAGCGCCAATGTCGATGGCGTGCAGCCGCTGCAGGAGCTGACCGAAGTGGCGGGCATAGACGCGGGACTCGCGGTCGAAGTGCCACACCGGCTGGCCCGACGCGGGGTCCAGCGTCAGCCCCGGTTTGCCCGGCAGCGCGGGGTAGGCGATGAGCTCCCGGTCGGCGACCTGCCACCGCGGCACCGCCACGCCGAGCCGGGGACCGACGAAGTCGAGAATCTTCTTCTCGTCCGCGAGCTTCGCGGAGACGTCTTCACGCCGAGGGACGCGGAGGACCCACAGGGTGTCTTCGAGGTCGCGCGCCATCACGACGCGATAGTCGAGTCCGGCCTCGTTGACCGACAGCGTGTCGGGTTCGAGCTTCAGTCCGTGGCGGGCGGCGAGCTCGACAAGCTGGGGGGCATCGGAGGGGATGGGGGGCATCCGGGACGTCCTTTCAGGCTCGCACGGTGATGACGGGCGTGCGGGCATCGGCTTCAGGGGAGGACCACGGTCCGTCGGGGCGGAATGCGCGCTGGCCGGGCGTGGGTGTGGCGCCACGACTTGCTGGCGACACGCTTCCTGACACGCACGGGCGGGCCGCCGCGTTGACGCGCCTGCGGGAGGTGCCACGATGTCCGCAAGGCCAGGTTCTGATATTGACCTCGTGGGGATGCGTGCAAGGGATTGAAGGCCGCGGCGTTCCGCTCAACCGGTGGCGTTTGTCCACAGGACCTTGGAGAGCAGATAGGGCCGCTGCGGCTGGGTGTCGTCGTTGCGGGAGGGAATCTGGGTGAGGTCGTCGCCCCGGGTCGGCTCGAAGTACGTGCACATGTAGCCCACCACGGTTTGTTGCTCGTAGGCAGCTGGCGCGATGAACTCGTGGTTCACCTTCGGCTCGAAGCGCTGGGGATGCGGCGCGTGGTTCTGCGTATTCGGAGCAGGCTCGGTGAAGTGGGGGGCCTGCTTGAGCGGGAAGGGGCCCAGGCCGAAGGATGTCTCGTAGAGCAACCACCCCTGGCTCTCCCGCACGCAGACCACCCAGTGATGAGGAGAGTCGGTTCGTTCCAGTGCCTGGTTTCCCTGGGCGGGAGCACGCGGGGGCACGAGGAACTTGTTGGTCGGCACATAGTCGACGCCGTCGTAATTGAAGCGAGCCTTCATTGACGTGGCCGTGGAGACGGCGGGGGCGACCTTGACCTCCGCGCTCTCGATGCCATGCACGGCCAGACAGTTGATGAAGAGCTGCGCGAAGGCGGTGCAGCTCGCGTTGACCTTGCGGCCCGCATGCTCCGTGCCCAGGTCCAGCCGGCGCAGGCGCGCGGCGCGGAAGAAGTCGTCCTCGGGGAGGGGCTCCACCGTGAGCCAGTATCCCAGTCCGGCGGGGTGGGGATCCGGCGTGCCCACGAAGTTCTTCCAGATGGCCTGGATGACCTCCGCGGGGCCCTGCGCACCTTCCGCCCAGGTGCAGCCGAAGTACAACGCGTCCAGAAACGCGCCGCCCTTGTAGGCGAGGATGTTGAACCGACCGGCCTTGGGCGTGGCATCCACGATGAAGAGCGTGTGCTTCGTCTTCTTCGCCAGGGGGGTGTACTCGCGGCCGCTCTCCGCCACCTCCCATGTGAGCTCGAGCCCGGAGCGCAGGGTCACCGTGCTGGGGAGGCCGTGAAGCGGGAGGTCCACCTGGCCCATTCCCGACTCGTCGAATTCAACCTGGGCGTGATGCGTGTAGAGGCCTTGCCCCGTGCCGGGCTTCTCCGCCGCGCGCACCCAGCGGCTGCCCGGCCGCGACATCTTCCCCGATGACGTGCCGGGGGTGGCCTTCAGGACGACGCGCACCATGGGCGGAGCAGGGGGCGTGGAGGCGCCCGACCGCACATACGCGACCGGCCAACTCGTCTCGACGAGCCGCTGCATCTTGCCAAGAATGGACGTGTCCTCCGGGCGCCAGTGCGGGTCTCCATTCGCGGGAAAGGCCTGGGGGGGCAGCAGGTTGTTGGGCGGGGAGGCGTTTCCAGGAAGGCAGTAGACGGGGTCGTCCGGCCGCGGAAAGACATAGTGTTCCACGGGGATGTGATTCAGGAACCAGAGGCGCTCCACCGCGAAGACGAGGTCCGACGGGGGCTGTTCGCACGCGTGAATCTGAGTCGATGCGTTTCCGGGCGCCGTGCGTGCGTGCAGGTCCTGGAGGGACTTCGCGTCCTGGATGACTGAGGTCTGGTAGTCCATCGGGCTGCGTCACCGGGTTTCGCGCGACGGGTGAGGGGTAACGAGGGCCGCGGCGGCCCGCCAGTCCGCGTCCGTGGCGCCCTGGAACAGGCGCGTCATCTTCTCCTCGGGAGGCACGGCGGGGTCCGCCAGCAGCCGTTGGAAGGGCGGATGTGCGTCGAACGCCTCAGAGATGACGATGCAGAGGAGGCCGAAGGCGTGCAGGTCCCGGTCGTCGCGCAGCCCGAAGCCCCGGGCCCTGCGCAGCGCCGATGCGACCCGGCGCCGCACCTGTTCGCGCGCCTGTCCCACGACGTGGCCGGGATGCTCAACGTAGAGCCGGTCGACTATCGCCGCGACGCGGTTGTCGTCACTGGCCGCCGCCAGAGCGCGCAGTTGCGCTTCACGGATTCGGAGCATCTGGCCTCCTGTCGCTTTCGGGCGCGCGCTCGAAGAACACGAGGACATCGTCGAGCGAGAACTTCGGGTTCCTGTTCGGCGCGCGCAGGACCTGCTCGAAGCCGAGCTTCTCCAGCACGCGAAGGGACGCGGTGTTGCTCTCCAGGACGCATGTGCGGACCCGGTCGAGCTTCAGCGTTTCGAAGGCGAAGTCGAGCATCCACCGCGCGGCGCGCGTCGCGTGGCCACGTCCCCAGTAGGGCCGGCCGACCCAATAGGAGAGCTGGGCGGTCCGCGCTCTCGGGGACAGGGCCACCAGCGAGCAGCAGCCGACGAATCCGTCCTGGGGATGAAGCATGGCGAAGTGGAAGGCTTCGCCCTTCGCTCGCGCACCCATCGCGGTATCAATCCACGCCTCCGCATGGCCGGGCGGGAAGGGGGATGGAAGGTGGGTGGTCGCGCTGACCGCCGGGTCCGACGCAAGCGCATGGAACGCCGCCGCGTGCTGGCGCATCACGGGCTCCATCAGGATGTCGTCGCTCGGGGGCGCGGCGGGCATCGGGAGAACTATTGCAGAGTCAGGGCTGTGGCGCCCAGATGGCGCTGTGGGGCTCCGGCGCGTTGGGGGCTTCCTCCGCGGTGTAGAAGTAGGCCGCGACCGCGGCGCGACCCCGTCCCTCGGGGCACTCCAGCGCGGTGGGGTGTCCGTGCCAGTGATTGTCGCCATGGGCCATCACGACCAGGCGATCCAGGAGCGGCGCGATTCGCGTCTCACACCGGGAGAGGTCCGCGCTCCACAGCTCGAGGTCGCCTCCCCAGGCGGGCTCCCACCCGGGGTTCAGGTAGTAGAGGACGGTGAGCCGGCGTGAGAGCGCGCGGAAGCGATCTCGGTTGAAGTCGGCGTGCAGCGCCAGATGCCCCCCACGCAACGTGAGGTGCAGCCCAGCGCCCCGGAAGTGTGGATCCGGGATGAGCCCTTGCACCCCGGTGAGTGACTCCAGGAAGTCGATGAACGCCATGCCGGAGAACTCCGAGAGCAGGTGCCGGAGCGCTCCGGGGACGTCTTCAAAGGCCTTGCGCTGAAGCTGTCCCAGCCGAGCCGCCTGCTCGGGGTGGTCGCGTCGCTTCCAGCCTGCCTCGGTCGCGCCCGGGAAGACGCCGGCCAGCTCGGACGCCAGCGGCTCCCCCAGGAAGCCATCGATGACCGCGTGGGGATGAGGCCGCGCCGCGCCGTAGCTGGAGCGATGGGCCAGCGCGAGCGAGCGGAGCGCCGTGCGGTTGAAGAAGAAGCTCGGTCCCCGCAGCGGGCCTTCTTCGTGGGTCGCGATGCTCACGGGCCCCCTATAGCAGAACGGGCGGCGCACGCCGCTGGCGCTCCGAAGGCGAGACGAGGACTCAGGACAGCGCCCGCAGTCCAGCTCGAAGGGCGTCGACATCGGTCCGCGCCAGCAGCCGCTCTGTCTCCTCGTTCATGCGCTCCCAGTGGGGCAGCGCGGCTTGAAGGAGCTGGAGCCCTGCGTCTGTCAGCGTCAGCAGCCGCCCGCGGCGGTCGGCCGGGTCGACGGTGGTCTTCACCAGCCCGCGCCTTTCGAGCGGCTTCAGGTTGGCCGTCAGCGTGGTCCGGTCCATCGCCAGGAGCTCCGCGACCGGACCGATGGACGGTGGCTGGGGGCGATTGAGCGACATCAGCAGTGAGAACTGTCCGTGCGTGAGGGCCACCGGACGCAGGGCTTCATCGAAGCGCCGAGCAAGGGCGCGCGCGGCCTGCTGGACCACCAGGCACAGGCAGTGGTCGCGGACGTGAAGCGTCGTGGCGAATGGGACGGCTCGGGACATTGACAGAGGTGATTATGTTGATATCAACCCTTCTTGTCAAAGCAGGGATGCCCGACTGGAGCGTTGCCATGGCCTATATCGATGGATTCGTGGTCGCAGTACCCGCGGCGAACAAGGAAGCGTATCGGCAGGCGGCTGTCGCCGCGGCGCCGCTGTACAAGGAGTTTGGAGCGACGCGCTTCGTTGAGTGCTGGGGGGACGATGTCCCCGAGGGCAAGGTCACCGACCTCCGGCGCGCGGTGAAGGCCGAGCCTGATGAGGTCATCGTCTTCTCCTGGATTGAGTACCCCAACAAGGCGGTGCGGGACGAAGCGAACGCGAAGGCGTTCAGTGATCCGCGGATGAAGGAGATGGGCGCGCACATGCCCTTTGATGGGAAGCGGATGATCTTCGGCGGCTTCGTCCCCGACCTCCACGAGGGCGGAGCGGGGAGGCCGGGCTACGTCGATGGCTCTCTCGTGCCGGTCCCGGTTGGGAACAAGGAGGCCTACCATGCCATCGCGTCCCGTCTCGCGGCGGTGCTGCTGGAGCATGGCGCCCTGCGCGTCGTCGACGCGTGGGGAGATGACCTCCCCGACGGGAAGGTCACTGACTTCAAGGGCGCGGTGAAGGCCACCGCGGAGGAGCAGGTCGTCTTCGCCTGGGTTGAGTGGCCGTCGAAGGAGGCTCGCGACGCGGGGTGGGGGAAGGCCATGGCTGATCCGCGCATGCACCCGGACAACGTGCCCTACGACGAGGGGCGCCGGACCCATGGCGGCTTCGTGCCCATCCTGGATGAGCCGGCGGCGGCGGGCACAGGCGCATAGCCCGCCTCCTCATGCACCTCCGCCTGGTTTCGTGAAGCCCGGAATGGGCGGAGGCCGCATCAGCGCCATGTCATGAAAGCCCCCGGGCACCCGATGCCGCGATGAAGGTGGTCTGCCCCGTGGTGTCGCGGGCCAGCGCTCAATGGCGCCCAGCGTGTTGCGCCTTTGGCTCTCCGGCCCTGGGTGTCACCGTGGAAGAAGTGCCTCGGCTTGCAACCGGAGCCTGGTCCGTGGACATGACCGGGACGCTCACGCCGCAGACGCTCGCGGAGGTGGACCGGCTCGGCGGTGCCCAGGTTCGCGACGGGTGGTTCGAGCGGGCGATGGTAGTCGGTGCGTCCCTGGCCACGTGCCTTCGCGTGAAAGGCGCGCGGTCCGGCTCCAGGCTTCAGTGCACCGACGCCCCCAGCCCTGGAGGTGCGCCGGGGAACCGCTGTGGGAGGATGCGTCGGCCCGCAGCGCGTCGTTGGTCGCCGCTGAAGACGAGGTCCTGTGGGCCGGTCAGGAGTCGGTAGGATTCGGCGGGCCTGTCGGCGCGCAGGGCGAAGGGCGTCCATGCCAGTTCGTCCGCGTCCTTCAGCGCGCCGAAGTCCAAGCCCGTCCAGTCTTCGATGGCCGACAGCGTGACCTGGTAGCGCTTGAGCCGCAGCAGCTTCTTTCCGAGCTTGTCGCGCAACATTTCGGTCTGCTTCATGAAGAACGCGACCACGGAGAGGTCCGCGCCGCCCGCGGTGGCGTCGCGAAGGACCACGACCTTCCAGAAGCCCGCTGGAATCTGCGCATCACGGAGCGGCGGGTCATCGTCGCTCAGCACGGGGCCCGTGAAAACGCACAGCCGGTAGGCGAAGTCGGCGGCCCGCTCGAGCACCCAGTCCTCCAGCACGAGCCACTCATCCTGGTTGAAGTTGGCATGCTGGGGGGCGGCGTTGGTGAAGTAGAAGGTGGCTTCATTGGCCCGGCGCGCTTCAGTCACCGGGCCCCAGATGGGGTCCTGCCGGCGGACGAGGTGGCCCCGGTCCCATTCGTTGCCTGCGTAGTAGGCGGGCCCCAATTGCACCTTCGCTGGGATTCGTGGGTCCAACCTCCACGGCAGCCCTTGTCGCCCCAGCCGTACCATCTGCGCAGCGTCGATGTTGCATGCGGTGTAGAGGGCTATACGGCGACGCTCATGCAATGTCAGGGAGAAGTGGACGTAGTCCACCACCTGGCCACCCGAGAACGCCTCGTCGGACGTGCGCCCCGTCAACTGGGGCAGCGGGACTTCGAACCCGTCGCCAAGGAAGTCCGACGAGTAGGGGATGAGCAGCCTGGGCGCGACGCTGACGACCGCCACCTCCGGTGCCTCAATCGAGCGGGGTGAGGAGGAGGCCTCCTCCTCCGCGGCTTCAAACGCATCGTGCGGCACCGTGGACGCGATGCCTACCGCATCGAAGGCATGCGCGAGGGCCTGAAGCTTCGCTTCGAGCGCCGGGTCCTTGCGGAAGAGGCTGCGCGCGGCGGCTGCCATTCCGCGGCGGCTGTCGCTGAAGGTGGAGGTGTAGGAGAGGTACTGCGTGAGCGTCAGGTAGAAGAGGGCTGCGACCTCCCGCGGTCTCAGGAGCGGTTGCCCCTCGGCGCCAGCGGCAGTCAACAGGAGGTAGGCCACGCGGTTGTGGATGCCGCTGTTGGCGTGTACGCCGCCCCAGTCGTGCGCTGGGTCAGAAGGAAGCACCAGGTAGTCATCCATGTGTTCTGGTTGGCCGCAGCGCCTGGGTGACCGCAGGTCTCTGAGGGGCAGTCCGGTTTCATCCAACGCCTCACCCATCTCCCAGTTCCATTGGTCGACGTCTGGCTCGTGGAAGTTCGAAATGATGATGCCGAAGATGTCCGAGTAGGACTCGTTGAGCGCTCCGGTCTCGCCCGAGTACCGAAGGCGCGCGGTGTGGTCCGTGAGTCCATGGAGGATTTCATGGGCAACCACGTCGAGCGCGGAGGCGTACGAGACGAGCTTGCCTCGCTGCAGGCGCTGGCCGTACACCATCTGGGTGCCAATCCACGCGGCGTTGCGCCATTCGCGTCCTACGCCGTCGCCCCCGTAACAGCAGTTGATGGAGGAGATGATGCGGCCTCCCCGGTTGTCGAGGCCGTTGCGCTTGAGGATGCTCCGCAGGAATCGAGCGACCTCCGTGGCGTTGGCATGTGCGCTGACTCCCGCTGCGGGCCAGGGCTTGGGCGGCAGGGTGACGTAGTCGCCCGGGAATGCGTCGCCGCCGAGTGAGAGGTCCCGGAAGCGTGCGTCGTGCGTGTGGATGTTGAGGTCCTCGTCCACGAGCAGGCTTCGCTCCCGATCACGCTTGCACCGGAACTCGCGCGATTGGCCGAGCTCATCCGCCGCTGTCGCGGCGCAGTCCGTGTCCGGGAGGTCCGTTGGCGCGTGACGGCGGCGCCGTCTGGATTCGGAGGCACCGGGCTCCGTGAACTCCATTCGCTGGGTGCGCGGCAGCTCGGCGACCAGCGCGCCCGTATGCGCGTCCACCACGTAGTCGAAGAGGGCAGGGGCACGCTGGCCTCGCGGTTGCCGCCTCAGCACATTCTCGACTGTGTAGACGAGGTGCCAGCGCTCCTGTCCTGGGTCGAAGTAGTACTGGAGACGGGGCACGGCGTTGAGCGAGCCATTCGTGTACCCTGCCCGACTGGCGACCACTCCCAGGGCCTGCGCTGGGGAGAGCTCCGCCACCGGCTCCACGTCGGACGGCTGCCCGAGCGAGGAGTGGATGGCGAGCAGCTCGTTGTTCTCATCCAGCTCGATTGTCACCAGCGAGCCGTAGACAGGGATGTTCCCGAAGAGCTGTCGGAACTTCACCGTGGTGGTATCGGTGAGGGGGAGCGCTTCGGCGCCGAGGGTCCGGAATTCGTTCTCGTGGTCGTGGACTGTCATCGGTGAGAAGCTCGGGAGCTGTGCGCTGGCGAAGGCCTTGTCGAGGTATCGCCGCGCGGCGGTCTCTGCGTCGAGCGAAGCGAGGCTGGGCGCTTCTCGTGTTGGATAGGGGGCCAGACCCCTGAGTGGTCGGAGCGCCGCAGCCACTTCAGGGCGGTCGTGCCGGTGAAATGTGAATGGCTTCAACCCATTGTTTTCCATGACTTCCTCTTGAGCCCGATGCCTGTCCCTGGATTCATCCCTCGTAAAACGTGAGCCGAGATGACAGAGGGGGGAGCGGCAGGCGGCCGTGGGCGTGCCCCGTCGCGCGGGGACCCGTCCTGTCTTCGGCGGGTCGGTACAGCCCATGCCTCGGAGGCGCAGCGGACGTTGGCGCTGCTCGTCGAGCATTCACTGCCGTTTTCGGTGCGCGGCGGTGGGCACTGCCTCGCCGTCCTGAAACAACGCATCCATGGCGCGGAGGTGAGTGGCCGCGACCGGCGGCGGCTGGGAGGCCGCCGCCGCTCCCGGATGCATCACGGATTGAGGATGTGGACCTCGACGGCCAGCGGCCCATTCCGGTTGATGGCGACCAGGTCTGGCCCGTTCCCGAGCAGCTCGATGCCAAACAGGCTCGGGTCATCCCACCGGACCATCTCGAACGTCCAATCCCCGTTCGTGGGATGCAGCGCGGTGCCCGCCTGCAACACGAAGCTGGAGAAGCCGCTCGCGCCGGACACGGCATGGACTTCGGCTGAGTTGCTGCCCCCGGAGCGGAGGATGCCCACCAGGTCGACGGTCGCGTCGCCGTTGACCTCCGCCAGCTCGTACTCCCAGCTCCCCGCGCTGGGGAGCGCGGTGGTCGTGTTCAGCAGGAACGTCTGGAGGCCCGTGGCCCCGGAGAGGATGTGGACCTCCACGTGGCCTCCCGCGCCCTGGGAGTTGAGGGCGACCACGTCCAGCGTGCCGTCCTTGTTCCAGTCCGTCACCTTGAAGTCCCAGTCGCCCGTCGTCGTGTGCAGGGCGGTGGACGTGTGCGCCAGGAACGTCTGGAAGCCCGTGGCGCCGGAGAGGATGTGGACCTCCGTCGCGGTGGCGCCTGCCCGCTGGATGGCGAACACGTCCTGGCTGCCGTCGTTGTTCCAGTCACCCACCTCGAAGGCCCAGTCCGCGTTCGTGGTGTGCAACGCCGTCACCCAATGTCCAAGGAACGTCTGGTAGCTCGTGGACCCGGAGAGGATGTGGACCTCCGTGAAGCCCGTCAGGCTCTGCGGCTGGATGAAGAAGAGGTCCGGCCGCTTGTCGCCGTTCCAGTCCGCCGCCTCGAAGTGGCCGTCGTTGCCCACCGGTGGCTGGGCGCTCGCGACGTTGAGCAGGAAGCTGTTGATGCCACCCGTGAAGAGCAGGCGATCCGGTGACCCTGCCGGAAGTCCCGTCAGCCGGCCCGTCGTGGCCTCACCCACGAGAAAGTCACGGACCTGTTGCTGAGTCGATCCAGGATGGCGTTGAAGGTAGAGGGCCGCGGCGCCGGTGACGTGGGGCGCGGCCATCGACGTCCCACTCATGTTGCCAACCCCATTCACCGGGGTGGCCAGGGTGGAGCGGATGCCGACGCCCGGCGCGAAGAGGTCCACGCAGCTCCCGTGATTGGAGAAGCCCGCGACCGCGTCCATGTCGTTGCTGGCGCCCACGGTGATCGCCGCGGGCAGCCGCGCGGGTGACTGGGTGCAGGCAGCCACGCCGTCGTTTCCGGCGGAGACGATGGTCACCACGCCGGAGTCAATGAGCCCTTCGACCGCGTCATCCAGGGATTGGCTGGCACTCCCCCCCAGGCTCATGTTGGCAACGGCGGGAAACAGGTGGTTGTCGGCCACCCAATCCACGCCTGCGATGACGTCCGACGATGCGCCCGTCGTGCAGGGAAACACCTGCACCGGGGGAGGGCACTCTCATCCACGGCGGCCTGAATGCGCGCCTCCCGCACGACCTGGAAGGCACGCATCAAGGGCTCCGTGGATTCAGTACACCACCACCGAGGCGTAGACACTGGTGCCGTTCGTGTAGGCCACCAGGGCACCGCCGTTCGATGGGAGTGCCGCGACCGCTGGCACGGCGCCCGGCCCCACCGTCCTGGCATCCGCGGCCAGAATCATGGTGGCCCCCACGAGCATCCGGTCCAACTGGATGTCGCCCGTCCCTCGCTGGGAGGCGATGTAGCCGTTGCCGAGCGCGTCCGCGTCAATCGTCCGGAAGGGACCGGGACCGACGTCCGTGGGGAGGCCCGGCACCTGGGTGCTCGTCCCCGGCGCGGACATGGGGATGACGTCCACGTTGTCGTCCCCGAAGGAGCCCGTGACGTAGATGAAGCCGTTGGAGCCCGTCCAGTCCGAGAAGAACGCCTGCCCCGGCGGGGAGCTCAGCGGGCCGAAGCTGGTCCCCTGCGCGCTGCTGCGGCTGATGCGGAAGGAGGGGTCGTCGCTCACCGAGAAGACATCTCCGCTGACCTTGTCCACGAGGACGTCGAAGTAGGCATTGCGCTGGTCCACGTCCGTCACGCTGAAGTCGTTCGCGCCTCGCGCGAAGTTCCGGAGGACGCGGACCCCTGCGTTGCTGCCTCGCGAGACGGAGATGTAGAGGGCGTCGCCCCTGGAATCCAGACTGACGGTGGGGTTGGCCGCCGCGCTGAGGGTTCGCGGCGCCTCCCAGCTCGCTCCCGCGTCGAGGGTCCGGGTGAATATCACCGTGCCGGCGCTGGTGGCCGCGACGTACGCGACCCCCGTGGGGCCGCCTTCAATCACGACCTCCGCCGCGTTGGTGATTCCCAGGGGAGTGGGCCCCACCCAGGTGTGGCCACGGTCCACGCTCACACTGACATGGACATCGCCACCGCACTTCATGACGACGTAGAAGCGCCCCAGTGCATCCACCGCCGCCTTGCGCCCCGTGTTCGATTCGGCCGTGGTGCAGTTCAGCGTCCCGCTGACGAGCGTGGGGGGCACATTCGAGAAGGCATCCAGTTGGCACGCGGCGTCGCAGCCATCCCCGGGGGTCGTGCCGCCATCGTCGCACTGCTCTCCCGTGACGCTGTCGACCAGTCCGTCACCGCACACCTCCACGCCCTGGCAGTCCGCTCGGCACCCGTCTCCCGCGACGCGGTTGCCGTCGTCACACACCTCACCCGAATCGGTGTGGCCATCGCCGCAGACAGGCGGTCCCCTGACGGTGATGCTGACCGTGGCGGTATTGGAGGTCAGCGCGCCGTCGCTGGCCGTGAAGGTGAACGAGTCCTCCCCCTGGAAGTCCGCGGCCGGCGTGTAGAGCAACTGGGCGCCCGTCCCGGACAGGGTTCCGTGAACGGGAGGCGCCGTCACGGTGTACGTGAGCGCGTCTCCATCCACGTCCGTGGCCGCCAACGTGATGGGCGGGGACGTGTTGTAGTCCGCCGTCACCGTGGCGGAGGCAGCCACGGGCGCGTCATTGACCGGAGTCACCGTGACCGAGACGGTGGCCGCTGCCTGCTTCTTTCCGTCGGAGACCGTGACCTGGAAGCTGTCCTCTCCGGCGAAGTTCGCGTTCGGGGTGTACGTCACCGAGGCCCCCGCGAGCGAGAGCGTGCCATGGCCAGACGTGGTGTAGAAGAAGTCAAGCGCGTCGCCATCCGGGTCCGCCGCGGGGATGGTGATGGTCACCGAGGTGTCCTCCGGGGTGGTCGTGTGGACGTCCTCGACCGTGGGCGCTGAGTTGTTGTCGCAGACGCTCGGCTGTCCCGTGCAGGTGTATCCCGGCTCCACCTGGCAGACGCTGTTGCAGCCGTCTCCAGAGAGTTGATTGCCGTCGTCACAGATTTCGAATCCGCCCAGCACCCCATCACCACAGATGGGCCGCAGCGACGTCTCCACCGCGTCCACCAGGTAGAGCGCGAGCACCGCGCCCCTCAGGCGCACGTAGCGATAGGGCTGGTTCCCTGGGTACGTCGCCACCGCCACATGCGTCCCCAGGCCCAACTCCACCAGGTGCAGCGAGCTGGAGCCAATGAACGTCCCATCCGCCTTCAGGAAGTCCACCTGGGCCACCAACGCCAATGACAGGCCCTGATAGTAGACGCGCAGGTCGCCGGTGCCTTCCTCGCCCTGGCCCAGGTCCAGCACCAGCGCCGTGTTGAGCAAGCCGAGCAGTGTCGCGGCCCGCCCGTCCGGAGCGCCCAGCGCCGCGCTCGCGTTGAGCACCGTCGCCGTGGTGCCCGACGCCACCGCGTCCGCATAAGGGTCCCACGTCAAAGAGGCTTTCGGACGCTCACGCGTCAGCGCCCCATTGTCCTCTAGCGATACTCCATCCTCCTGAGGACGGACTTTCTCCTCCAGAGACTCCACACCACACGCTCCCAGCGATAAGGCAAGCGTGACCGCCAGTCTCCGCGACCACAGCACCCCAGGACGGCTTCGCATCTATTGTCTTCCCCCGAAGAGCAGGATGCAGTCCGGAATGGACCGTCCCCCCCATGGAATGAACGACACCACTTCTTGCTCCCGACGATTCGGCGCGCAACACATGGATGGCCAACGTCCTCAGGCCACTAGCCGACAAGCACCCGAGTACCATGGATACGAAATCCACGACATGCGTCCGCCTGCCGCCGCGAATCACGACACGTTCGCGGGAGACTCATTTTCTATCAGTAAAGTCCCGAAACGTGTCGTTGGCTGGAGGGGCGGGGAGGGAGGCTCCTTGGTGGCATCATAGAGGGGCGTCTGGGGTTGATTTTAGCAGCGGCAGAATGTTGAGGTGGCGGCGGTCATCCCAGACATCGGTGACTTCCAAGGCGATGGTAATGAGCCGCCGCGCACTGGCGCGCGCCGGAATGGCGCCGACCGCGCGGATGCGGCGCTTTGCCTCGGTGTCCATCCTCTCCCTCATCGTAGGCAATCAGGGCCGAGACGTTCTGCAATGCGCGTGACTCGATTCGGTGGGTGACGCTCACGCGTCACTGGCGCTGGAGCGCCTTCTTCCAGGCTCACTCCGCGACGCCCAGCTCATGGATGAGCAAGACGGTGCGCTCCGTCACGCCCGGCGCCACTGTCAGCGCGATGCGCTCCGCGCCCTTGATGAACGCGTCGTCCGGGCCTGGCGCGTAACCCTGCGCGGAGAGCTTCTCGCGGTAGAACGCGCGAACCTCGGCCGGAGTCGCCGTGGTCGCGTAGCTCATGGACTTCATCCACTCGAGCTGGGTGCTGGTGACAGGACCGCTGCCCGGGTAGATCGGCGCGAACGCTGGCGCCGCCTTCTGCTGCCGCCTGGCCAACTCCGCCGAGCTGACGATGAGCGTCGTCGCATTCTTTCCCGACGGCTGCAGGATGACGGTGTACGAGATGAGGCGCTCCGGATCCAGCCCGGTCACCTGATCACCGAGCTTCAACTTCATCTCCGCCGTCTCCTCCGCGAGGTACAGGCCCCTGCGTGCGAAGAGCGCGCGGAAGTGCGCCTTCAGCGTCGCGACGTCCTTGCTGGAGACGAGCGTCGAGGTCTCGATGATGACGCCGTCGACGACCATTTTCTCCGCCTGCGTGGGCTGCGAAACGGCCCCCGGGACGTCCTTCACGAAGGGATTCGCGGAGGCGACCGACCCCACCGAGAGCGTCATCACCCACGCGGTCGCGACAAGAAGGGTTCGGCTCAGTCGCATGTGTATTTCCCGAGGTAGACAAACCGCGTCGCCGAGGTCGAACGGAGCCTGTTCGCGGCGTCGAAGGCCTCGCGATACGTTCCGCGTCTCCTGCCCAGCGACGGGTCGTCCACGAAGTTGTGGTCCATGGGCTGCGTCTGCCAGATGCGCTCGTGGGACTCTCCGAAGGTGCCGGACTCCTCGCCCCGGAAGCTCAGGTAGAAGCCCGTCACCCGCCCACGGGGCGTGCTGCCGACGATATCGTTCGCCCATCGCTCGGGCAGACCCGTCCACCCCATGGAGCGGTCCCACCCCTCGTGCGCGAGGCTGTAGAAAGCCCGGTTCTGACAGCGCTGGCCAGGGACGTCGTCCTGGAGGAGGGCGCACTCACGCTCTTCATCCTCTCCCGAGGTGAGCCCGTGGTCCCCAAGGAGGATGTTCAGCGAGCCGCGGCAGGTGTCGCCCGCCGCGGGCCGGCCCAGGCCGCACAGGCTGAAGGAACTCCGCGTGAGGTGCTCGGCGGAGAAGACGCCGTCGTCCGCGGCCTTGAGGAATCGCGCCGGGAGGTTGATGGTCCTCACCGACCCCTGGGTGATGCACGAGAGCGCGCCCGGCTCGCCATAGGCAGGCGTGTTCGCTGTCGCGGACACGCGGAAGCCATTGCGTGGGTCCTCGCTGCGGATGCACGCCGTGTTGAGTGTGCCCGCCTGGGAGTAGAGCTGGGTGGGCCCCCTGTCGCCCGGTGTGCTGCTGCGGCCATCCCAATCCGCGTACCGCTCGTTGGTGGCGTAGGTCACGCGCGTCGCGGCAATCCGGCCCGAGTCGTACCAGGCCCAGTCGTCGACGGTGTCCACGCCCGGGCGCTCGACGCGGTACGCGGTGGCATCCCATGCTGCCGCGGCCACCGCTTCATGGGCCTTCAGCGAAAGATGCGCGAGCTCGGCGAAGTGCAGGCCGAACATCAGGACGGTGACCAGCACGATGATGCCGAGCACGGCCTCCAGCATGGCCTGTCCCCGCGCGCCCTTCGCGGCACCCTGGCGTCCCTTGCGCGTCACCATCCGGTGTACCCGTTCCTGACCAGGCTTTCGAACGCGCCTTGCACCTCGGTGGCCCCGGTGCCCGACAGGAACTCACCCGCTTGTGTATCGAAAAGGGTGCGATCGGGAGACCCTGCCCGGGGCCGGTCGATGGAGAGCCGCGTCAAGCCGGCCCGCCAGTATGGCGCGAACAGGTTGGGCGGCTCCGTCGAGTGTTGGAACCGGTGGTAGTAGACGATGCCGGAGCCCACCGCGACCTGACGTGGCGCTCCGCCGAAGGTGTGTCCGCCCCCCAGGCTGAGGGTCCTGCTGTCTTCGGCGGTGGTGCGGAAGTTGAACGAGAGGTTCCAGACATCCCGCTCGGGCACCGGGTCGCGCGACAGCGCCGTCACCAGCTTGGGCTGCCCCTGGAGGTTCGCCGCATCCAGGACCTGTGCGCCGTTGAAGTCGACGAAGGGCGGAAACGTCTCGACCGCGTGCCGGGTCGTGTGGCCAATGCCTTCGTGCTGGGTCGCGGTGACCCGCACCGCGCCAGCGCCAATTCCTCGCCCCGCCAGGCCAATGGCTCCCGCGATGGGGAAGGCGGGGAGGGGCGACATGCACATCGTCCACCTGCGGAGTCGCGCCACGGCCCCCGGTATCCGGCCCACGTCGGCGGCGGGGAGGAAGGCGACGCGTGTACGCCCACCCTGTCCATCATGGGCGCGTGGCTCATACGGCCGGCCCGAGGGAAGCGGCGCGTAGTCGCTGTCGTAATAGCCTTTGCCACTGCGGGAGCCGCTGTAGAAGACGTGACCGGCCGCGAACAGCAGGAGGGAGCGGTGGCCGACGCTGTCCGACGAGAACATCCGATCCCACGCGCCCCCCTCGCCCCGATTGCGCAGGAACGGGTGCCCGCGGGTGCCCATCACGAGGTGTCCGACCTCGTGCGGTTCACTGCCTTGACGAGCCGAAGCATGGTCGAGCACCGCATCGTTCAGCTCCCGCCGGGTGACGGCCGTCCCGGCTGGCTGGACGCGGACCTCGTCGGGCGCGACGAGGTTCGCCCGGGACAGGTACTCTTGCGCGAGTCCGTCGGGGCCGTCACCCGCGCGAGCCCGGGCACGCGCCAGCACCTCGACCTGCGCGGCGTGGATGCGCTGCGCCGCGTTCCATCGCGGCAGCGTCTCCGCGGTGAAGAGCTCCGTGTCGCGCCGCAGCTTGCCGCGCGTCTGATTCGCATGCACGGTCGACAGCGTGGCGAGCACGAGCGTCTGTGCGAGCGCACGCGTGCACAGCCCGCACATGGGTTTGCGGACCGGATAGCACTGAAAGAAGGTGTTGACGCTATACGGCACGGCCATCAGGCGAAACAGCTCCGCCGCGTTGTCCGCGTGTTTCCAGTACAGCGTGGACCAGGAGATGAGGCTCAGCGTCCCGAGCGTCGAGACGGCGTGCGCCACCTGGACCCGGTTCATCACCGCCACGGAGTTGAAGGCGCGCGCGGTCGTCACCGCGGAGCTGTATGCGGCAGTGTCCGCCAGTGTCTGCAGCTCCATGCGCTCCTTCACCTTGGCGCCCATGGACAGCGTCATGCACACCATCACCACGAGCAGCACCAGCGTCAGTGCGAACAGCACGAGCGTCTGTCCTCGCGCTACCGGCCTGGTCCGGAGGTTCATGGCGTGAACCCCGGCGCCGAGCACTCAGCCCCGGCGAATTCAGACAAGCGAGGAGGCGTCATCATTCGCATGGTGGAGGAGACCTCAATGGGGAACATGTAGTGGCCGCGCGCGAGCCTGCGCCGCAGCTCGGACGCCATCCGGGCATCGAGGCTCGGGCGGCCCTCGGCTTCCCATTCCGCGCTCCGGGTGAGCATGAGCGGGTCCTGGCCCGTGAAGCTGTCGAGCCCCAGCCGTGCCGCGGCGATGCGTGAGAACACCCAGTCCGCGAAGGGGATGCGCAGCGGCGCCCAGAAGATCATCCGGACCTCGAGTCGCAGCGGCTCCGCTCGCCCCGGGCGGGGCAGGGGCTGATCGAACGCGACCACGTCCGCGGCCGTGGGCACCGGCTGCTCCCGCACGAGCCAGACGAGCGCCTCGGTTTCAGCACCGGCGCTGTTCCAACCTGGGCCCCTGTAGCCGAGGTAGTGGTTGTCGCGGAAGCGGCCAAAGGCCTCGCCGAGCTGTTCGCCGGGGGTGACACCCGGGAGCGTCCGGTCGCCGAGGAAAGAATGCACCGCGGGAAGCACGGACAGGAGCGCGGCGTGGGTCATCGGCGTGCAGGCTCCGTGATTCAAGGAGCCGACCCGGGTCGCCTGGAACACGCCGTACTGCGCGAAGAGGCGGGCCTGGGAGAGCAGGAAGAGCTGCAGGCTGCCCAGAATCACGAACAGGACAAGGGGGAGCGTCAAGGCGGTTTCCACAAACGCCTGACCGGATTCGCGCCGCATGGTTCTTCTTTCCTGAAGGCGTTTGGTGTTTCCAGACTCCGCTTGTCTATTCCTGCCCGGCACCGTCGCAGCCGACCCCATGGTAGCCCGCTGGTATGAAACGTCTGGCCTTCTGGAGTTGCTCGCGCTGCTCGGGGCAGAGGACGTGCTCGCCATGACGATCTTCGCAGAACATCTTCGCCGCCCGCGCCATCTCCGCGTTCAGTTCCTCGTTTTCCGCCGCGGTGCATCGTCGCATCTGGCCCTTCTCACTCATGCAGAGCTTTTCGTCGCGACGCTGCCGGGCCACCTCGAGCGCGTCGTTGACGTTCCGGCACCGCGAATAGCAGAGGTCCGAGGCGCGGCTGCAGTGCTCACGGCACTTCAAGCGCCCCTCGCACCCAGCGGTGCACCCTGCGAGCCGCTTCGCGCAGCGCTTCGCGCAGTCATGGTCTCCTGGCCGCTCCCGGGCCGCGAGCGCTGCTTTCCGGGACGCGCTGCCTGCTACCGAAGTGGCATAGGCGGCGGGGTGGACCTCTCCAGACGTGTCCGTGGCGTCGAAGAGCGAGGCGAAGCCGCGCACCTTGCTGGGGTGGCAGAGCCCGTCGAGGCCGCAGGTATGGTTTTTCTGGCTGCAGCGCTTGTTCGAATCACAAGCGAACCGGATCTCCTCGTCCATGTTCAATCCCTGACAGCCCCCGCTCAGGGCCACGGCGACCAGCAACAGCATGGCGGCCGGGGGTGAACGCTTGCGGGAAGGCATGAGCGCGCTTCCTCCTGGGGCGTGAGGCAGGGGCGTCAGGTGTCGAGGTAGGGATCGTCAATGATAGGCGGTTCCGTGGGGTTGGCAAGCCATGCCTGACGCCTGGGAGTATGTAATTGATTTGTGCAGGATAGGAAGCGATCGCTGGTGTCTTGTTTAGGACAAGCCGCCTCGCGAGCCTTGCGCACTGCGATACCTGGCTCAGGTGGGGTGCGGACTTGGAGCTGGGCGTCGGCAGAGCTGACGACGGGCCGAGGGGGCGGGTGCCCGCGCCTGGGTGAAGGGGGGTGCGTGTTGGCGGGTTGGGCCATGGGAGGATCTTTCATGGCCCAGGTGACGGTGGATGTGCCCGAGGCGTTTGCGGAGGTTGTTCGCGGTGAGCGTCAAGGCTGTCGTCTCGTGAGAGGGCTCAGCCGATGCACTTCATCTCCTGCGCAGCCGGGGTGAGGTTCGGGGAGGGGCCTCGACGGAGGGGGCCCACCGGCGTCCGGTTGCGAGTGTCGCTCGCGTTGACAGGTTCCGAGAGACCGACCGCGTACCCCTCACTCACGCGACAACCGGACGTGGGAGAGCGCCGGGCGCATGCGCATGAAGGGCAGCTCCACATAGGTGTACAGCAGGAGTGACAGCGCCATCGTGAGCGTCCAGCAGAGGGCCATGGCGCCCAGCAATTGGGTCATGGAGGGCACTTCCTTCAAGCCGATGAGCGTGTAGAAGCCAAAGATGATGATGGGGTGGATCAGGTAGGTCGAATACGACAGCCTGGCGATGGGGTGCCACGCTTTCGCCGCTAGCAGCCGACCCCACCACGCGCCGACACCACGCGCGGCGAAGCTGGCGAGCAGGAAGGCCGCCGTGCCGATGGCGAAGACGGTGTGGTAGGCGCTCAGATACATGAGACTGAACGTGGTGGACCATTCGGTGCCGGGCTTGAAGATGGGCGGCGCGATGACCCATCCCCAGCTCATGATGCCTACCCATAGCAGGAGGACCGCGCTCCAAGGGGTGTCCACCACCCACCGGCGGTAGGGGCTGCGCATCAGTTCCGTGACGGCCACGCCGATGAGGAGGGCCCCAAAGCGGGTGTAGGGCTTCACGTAGAACACGTCGTTGTAGGACTCGAAGGGCTGCGGGTCGATTCGTTCGTGGATGACGATGGGCAGCTCCACCCCATGGCTCCAGACAAGCCAGGCGCGCAGGGCGACGCCCAGTCCGGCGAGCGTCACCATGACGGCCAGGTTGCGCCGCGCCGACGTGCCGCACATCAGCAGCAGCCACGGGAAGAGGAGGTAGAACTGCTCTTCAATCGCCAGGGACCATGCCCACTTCATGCACTGCTGCGCCGTGGGGATGAAGTTGTTGACGTAGAGCAGGTTGGCCCATGCGAAGCGCCAGTTCTCGCCTGAGAGCAGGCAGAAGAGCAGGAGCACCACGACATACGCGGGCATCAGCCGGAGCAGGCGGCGGGAGTAGAACTGGAGCAGGTTGATTCCTCCGCGCGTCTCCAGTTCGCGCACCAGCATCCCGCTGATCAAGAAGCCGCTGATGACGAAGAAGAGGTCGACGCCCAGGTCACCACGAATGAAGAAGGTGAACAGGGGATGCGTTGCGTGTTCGTTCACCACCGCCATGAGCGCGTCACGAGGAATGAACATCCCGACACACCAGATGCAGTGCAGGATGAACACCCAGAGGATGGCGATGGCCCGCAGGCCATCCACCTGTTTGACGCGCGCCTCCCCCGGGTCCACCAGTGTCGCGAGGGCACGTCTCATCCTTCCTGCTTCGATGCGCTCATCCATGCTGGTCTCACTCACTGCACGTCTCGGAGGAGGTCGTCGACCGCTTGGTCGAACTCGTCTTCGGTCAGGCCCGCGATTTCCCGCACCAGCAGCTCGTCGTCACCGGTGTCAGGGGCGGCGGCCTGGGCGCTGCTGGCCGGGCGCGCTTCGGTGTCCTCGCCCCAGATGGACTTCAGCAGGTGGGTCGCCAGCTCCGCGATGGTCGGACTGTCGAATACCACCACCGACGGGAGCTCGTGCGAGAGCTCCCGCTGGAGGCCGTCCTTCAGGTGCAGCGCCGCCAGCGAGTCGAGCCCCAACTCGAAGAGGGCCCGGTCGGGGTGAATCTCGTTGGCGGAGCGGTTGCCAGGCAGCAGTTGTGCCGCCAGCCGCAGGATGAGCGCCGTGACGGCTTCACGCCGCTCGCTCGCGGGGAGCGCGTCGAGCATGCCGCGCGCCACCGCTCCCCGCGCTTCCGCCCCGGCGCCCCCCAGCGCGGCCAGCCAGCCGAACCGGGATGTGTGGAGCATGGTGGCCAGCTTCGCCCAGGCGAACCGGCCGATGACGACTTGTGGTGCCGTGCCGGACAGGAGCGATGGCAGGCACTCGATGCCACGCTCGGGGGCGATGAGCGACACGCCCTGGCGCTCCATGCCCTGACGTCCGCCGACCTGGGCCATCAGTCCGGTTCCCGCCCACGGGCCCCAGTTGATGCTGGTGGCGGGAAGCCCCGAGGCGCGTCGCGCGAGGGCAAGCGCGTCCAGCCACGCGTTCGCCGCCGCGTAGTTGCTCTGGCCCGCCGAGCCCAGCACCGCGCTGGCCGAGGAGAACATCCAGAAGAAGTCGAGCGTGTGGGCCCGCGTCGCCTGGTCCAGCCACAAGGCCCCTTGCACCTTGGCGGTGAACGCTCGGGAGAAGGACTCCCAGGTGTGCTGGCGCAGCAGCCCATCCGCGAGCTCCGCCGCTGCGTGAATGACGCCGCGCAGGGGAGGGCCCGGGAGCTGCTCCACCAACGCCCGCACCTGCTCGCGGTCGGTGATGTCCGCCTGGACCACGTGGACCTGGAGCCCCAGGGTCCGCATGGCGTCGATTCTCGCCTGCTTCGCGGCCTCGGGCGCCCGGCGTCCCACCAGGGTGACGTGTCCGGCCTTGGACCGGGCCATCCACTCGGCGACGTGCAGGCCGAGGTCTCCGAGACCTCCCGTGATGAGGTAGTGTGCGTCCGCGCGCAGCCCCCCCCGCGTCGCGTCCGCCACCTCCGGAAGGGGGGCCGGCTGCATGCGCAGGACCCAGCGCTCGCCCTCGCGCAGGCAAAGCTGGTCCTCACCTGCCTCGGTGTTCAGCGCGGAGAGGAGTTCGTCGACCTGCGCATCCAGCGGGCCCCCGTCGAGGTCGAGCAGTCCGCCGTACCGCTCCGGCAGCTCCTGTGCCAGGGAACGGCCGAAGCCCCAGAGCGGCGCCTGGCTCAAGCCCGGGACACCCGACGAGGGCTCCACCTGCTGGGCATGACGGGTGACGAAGAGAATGCGGGCCTGCTGCTTCATGCGGCCCATCGCCTGGGCGAGCGCCAGGGGACCGGCGCACGTCAAGGCCTGGGCCTCGTCGACACTCCGCGCTGTCTCCGGCGTGCTGACGCCCAGGGCCCAGAGGTAGACGACGTGAGAGCACGCCGCGATGGCGTCCGTCAGGACGCTTCCGGGGGTCTTGGGCGCGACGATGAACGTGCTGTCGTCGACGCGGCGCGAGTGCTCGCCCACGAGCACCTTCACCCAGGGGGTTCCGCGAGCCGAGAGGGTGGCGCAGAGCCTGTCACCCAGCCCTCCTGTGTCTGAGAAGACGGCCACCCGGCGCACGCCGTCGAGCGGCCGTGCCTCGCGCGCGCTCGGCGTCTCCGCGCGCACCCATGTGGGGACGTAGGTCTCCAGCGCGGGAGCGGGTTCATCGTCTCGGCCTGACTCGGGCACCTGCCGCAGAGACTTCACGCGGAACCCTTCGACTTCCGCGATGCAGTCACCCGCCACGTCGCGCACCAGGAGGTCGCAGACCCTCACGCCCTGGGTCGGCGCCTCGGTGCTCCACTGGCCGAGCACCTCCGTTGCTCCGCGCGGTGTCCCCCGGAAGCGGAGCCGTTTGACGCCGACGGGCACATACGTTCCCCCGGCCGCGTCGGGAGGTTCAACGACCGCCAGCCCGTGGAAGGCGGCGTCCAGCAGGGCGGGCGGGATGTCCTGGCGTGTCTCGCTGCCCTCCGCCGCCGTCACCGGCCGGAGCCACGAGTGGAATCGCCGTGTGTCATGGCGCAGACGTTCGACGAGCGCGAACGCGGGGCCGTAGTCGAGCCCCCGCGAGGTCAGCATGGCGTAGAAGCCCTTCATCCCCCCCGGACCGACCTGGGTGGCGCCCTCGTCCGCGACGCCCCTTTCGCGCAGGTCCGGCCACCCGGCCCCTCCCACGTCCCGGAGGGGCGCGCCATGGTGGCCCTTCGCATGGACGCGGCTCCGCCCGTTTTCATCCTGGCTCGTGATGGTGAACGCGTCGCCCTTCACGACGACCTGGACGGACGTCTTCTCCGAACCCAGTGGGAGCATCTGGACGATGTCCACGTCGCGGAGCTCCACGTCCGTTGAGTCCGAGGCGAGCGTGCACGCGGCACGGGCCATTTCGAAGTAGCCAGCGCCCGGGAAGACGATGCGTCCTTGCACCTGGTGGTCGCGCAACTCAGGATGGCTTCGGGTCGAGAGCTCCGAGGCGAAGTGCACCTCCTGCGCGTCGCGGCGCGTACACCTCTGGACCAGCGGGTGGAGCCAGGCGGTATTGGGGCCGCGCGCCTCGCGCCGACTCACGCCACCGGGCCACAGCGCTTCGTGTTGCCACGCGTAGCTGGGAAGGGGAACACACTGGCCGCGCTCGCCCGACAGGGTGCCCCAGCTCAAGGATGCGCCCGCCATGTAGACGTGGGTGAGTGCTCGCCGGAGGGCCGCCGCGGGTTCACCGTCCTCCGGGATGGAGGCAACCTGGATGGACTGAAGCGTCGCATCCGGTGACGGGAGCTCCGCCCCCAGCTCCAGCAGCAGGCCGTGGCCTTCGCGGATGAGCCTCGCGACATGGCCCCGGAGTGATTCGCCGCTGGCTCCGGCCACCGTCAGCTCGTGACCTTGGAGCCAACCTCCGCTCGCCGTGGAATAGAGCGGCAGGCCCGCGGCCTGGATTGGCAGGGAGGCGCTCCAGGACGCTCGCGCCGGGGACTCCCTCCGAGCGGCGGACTCCAGCGCGGTGGCCACGGCGTCGGGGGAGAGCCGTCCCGCCACGAAGGCCGCGGCGAGCAGCGCTTCTCCGTGTCCCAGCACGGCCTCCGGAACCACGCCCCAGGCGCGCCAGAGCTCCGCGAGCGCCACCGTGAACACGAAGCGGCCGGGAACCGAGACATCCAGCCCCGCGGGCGTCTCCGCCGGCAGCGACTCACCCGCAAGCCAGTCATCGAGCTTCACGCCCAGCCGCGCCTGGAAGCGGTTGCTCCACTGGCGGCACGTCTGCGCGAAGCGAGGCTCACTCGCGAGGAGCTTCGCGGCGAAGGCCCGCCAGTGGCCCGGAAGCGCCGTGAAGGCCCAAGCGATCCGCGGGGGCTCCGTGGGCGCGCTCCAGGGGCCAGGCCGCAGGGACTGCTGTCGTAGCGCGGCCGCGATTTCATCGCGCGAGCGGCCAGCGACAGCCGCTCGGAAGCGGTGGTGGCTCCGTCGCGCTCCGGCGGTGTGCGCGAAGTCCTCCAGTGACAGGCCGGGCGTGCGCTCCAGCCAGTCCGCGTAGCGCGCGAGCTGCGCGCGCAAGGCCGCCTCCGAGCGCGCGGAGACGGGGACCAGGTGGAGGTGCGCGCCGTCCGGGGCCTCCTGTCTCGCCTCGCGCGCGGGTGGGCCTTCGAGGATGACGTGCGCGTTGGTGCCGCTGAAGCCAAAGGCGCTCACCGCGGCACGCGCGGGCGCGTCCGTGCCGAACCAGGGGCTGTGCGCGGTGAGGACGCGCAGGGGCGCGTGGGTCCAGTCGAACAGGGGATTGGGCGTCTTCAGGTGCAGGTGAGGCGGCACCTCCCGGTTGCGGACGACCAGCGCGGCCTTGATGAGCCCGGCGATTCCCGCCGCGGGCTCCAGGTGGCCCATGTTGGTCTTGAGGGAGCCGATGGCGAGCGGTGCGTCCGCCGTCCGGCCCTGGCCATACACGGCGGAGAGCGCCGCCAGCTCGATGGGGTCACCGAGCTTCGTTCCCGTCCCGTGTGCCTCCACGTAGCCCACCTCCTGGGGCTCCAGGCCGGCATCGCGCAAGGCCTCCTTGATGACCATCTGCTGCGCTCGTCCATTGGGCGCGGTGAGCCCATTGCTCCTCCCGTCATGGTTGATGGCGGAGCCTCGGATGACAGCGGCAATCGGGTCACCGTCCCGCAGCGCCTCCGACAGCCGCTTGAGGACGACCATGCCGCAGCCCTCGCTGCGCACGAAGCCGTTGGCCGCGGCATCGAAGGTCTTGCACCGGCCGTCGGGGGCCTGGGACATGAGCAGGGAGAAATAGATGTTGTTCTGGGGCGCGAGAATGAGGCTGACGCCCCCCGCCACGGCCAGGTCGCACTCCCGGGTGCGCAGGCTCCGAATGGCCTGGTGGACGCTGACCAGGGAGGAGGAACAGGCGGTGTCCAGGGTCATCGACGGACCCATCCAGCCGAACACGTAGGAGATGCGGCCCGCCGCGACGCTGGCGGTCGTCCCCGTGCCCGCGTAGGGGTCAATACGCCGCGGGTCTCCCGAGTGCATGTTCTGCAGCATGAAGTCCTGCGCGGACAGCCCCAGGAAGACCCCCGTCCGGCTGCCCTCCAGCTGTTCGAGCCGCTGCCCCGCGCTTTCGAGCGCCTCCCACGTCACCTCCAGCGTGAAGCGGTGCTGCGGGTCCATCTGCACCGCCTCCCGCTCGGAGATGTCGAAGAAGCCTCGGTCGAAGTCCTCCACGCGCTTCAAGAAGCCGCCATGCCGCGTGTACATCTTCCCGGCGACCTGGGGCTTCGCGTCGTAGAACGCGTCGAAGTCCCAGCGCTCCCTCGGAATCTCGCCGATGGCGTCGCGCCCGCTTCGCAGCAACTCCCACAGCCCGGACGGATCATGGACGTCGCCGGGGAGCCGGCACGCCATGCCGATGATGGCGATGGGCTCGCGCTGCGAGCGGACCACGGCGTCAAGCTGCTCCTGGAGTTGACGCAGTGCCGCCGTGGCCCGCGACAGGAGCGCGGCGCTGTCTCCGGTCTTCTGCTGCATGACTTCCTCCCGCGCGAGCCCGCGCGTCAGTGTTTGATGCGTTGCTCGGCCCGCTGAAGCTCCTGCTCGAGCTCCGACAAGGCGTCAGTGGGGGCTGCTGGAGACGCGACGTCCTCCGCGGCCGGTTGCAGTGACTGGGCCAACTCACGGAGCGTGGGATGGTCGAAGAACGTCGTCGCCGGCACCTTGCGCCCCAGCAGCCGCTCCAGCGCCCCCGAGAAGGCCAGCGCATCCACCGAGCTCAGCCCCAGGTGCGTGAAGGGCGCCTGCGCCGTCACGTGCGCATCCGGGAGCCGCAGCTGCCTGGCCAGCCACGCGCGGCCCCAGGCTTCGATGGCACGCCAGTGGAGCCCGTCCAGCTCCGGCGCCACGGTGGGCGCGGTCTCGTCGTCGCCGCGTGCGTTCTCCCAGGTGGCCAGCACGGACAGGTCCCCGCGGAGCCAGGCTTCCTTGCTCTGGAGCCGTTGCAGCTTGCCGCTGGTGGTGCGTGGCAGGCCACGCCTGGCGACCAGCACGAAGCGCGACAGCGAGAGTCCGTGCGACTCGCTGATGGCCCGGGCAACGGGGCCAGCGAGCGCCGCGACATCCTCGCCGCTCGCGTCGTCCGGCGCCTCCGCGAGCAGGACGATGCTGTCCTCCGTCTCGCCCTCCGTGCCGAGGGCCACGGTGCTGTCGTCACGCAGCCGCGGCATGGCCGCCACCGCCGTGGACTCGAGGTCCTGGGGGTAGTGGTTCTCGCCGCGGATGATGATGAGCTCCTTGGCCCGGCCGGTGATGAACAGCTCCCCGTGGTCCAGGAAGCCCAGGTCACCCGTGTCCAGGAACCTCGTGCCGTCGCCGCCCGTGAGCAGGTTGTGGAACGTGGCTCGCGTGGCCTCGGCGTTCTCGTAGTAGCCAGGGGACACGGAGGGACCGGCCACCCAGACATGGCCCAACTTTCCGGGTGGGCAGGGCAGGCGCGTGCCTGGGTCGACGATCTCCAGGCGCATCTCGTGCTGCCCCTCCCCGTGGGCCGTCTTGCCGCAGCTCACGAGCAGGCGGCAGTGGGGCGACGTCTCCTCGACGGGCGTCACGGTGCCCCGCTCCAGCGCGTCCCGGTGCAGCGCGAGCACCCGGGAGCGCTGGCCCGTCGTCACGCGCAGCGTGGACTCCGCCAGGCCGAAGCCGCAGTCGAACACGTCATACGAGAAGCCCACGCCCTGATAGGCGTCCGCGAAGGCACGGAGCGTCTCGTACCGGATGGGCTCCGAGCCGGAGACCGCGCAACGGAGCGCGCTCAGGTCCAGGTCCTTGCGGTGCTCCGGCGCGACATGGGTGACACAGCGCTGGTAGCCGAAGTTGGGGCTGCCCGTGTGCGTCGCCCGGTGCTCGGTCAGGGCGCGCAGCCAGGTCAGCGGGTCCTTGATGAAGGACTCCGGCGCGAGCAGCACGGCCCGCGCGCCGCTCGTCAACACCGCGAAGAGCGTGAACACCATGCCGAAGTCATGGAACATCGGCAGCCAGCTCACGACCACGCTGGCCTCGGTCAGGCCGAGCGACTGTTGGATGTCCGTGGCGTTGAACAGCGCGTTGCGGTGGCTGATCATCACCCCCTTCGGCGCCGCGGTGCTCCCCGACGTGTACTGCAGATAGGCGGTGTCATGGCGCCGCGCCGGAGGCAGCTCGCCCTGGGGCGCGGCGGCCGTGTGCGTGTCGCTGGCCACCCACTGCACGGAGGCCCAGTCCGGAAGGCCGGACATGGGCCGCAGCAGGGGGAGCAGCTCGCTGCTCGTGAGCACCACCTGGGCCCTGGCGTTGGCGCGGGTGGTGGCCACGCGCCGCACGTCACTCTTCCCGCGCGGCGGACAGAGCGGAACGGGGATGCCACCCGCCAGGAGCACGCCGAAGAAGCCGGCGATGAACTCCAGGCCAGAGGGGTACAGCAGCAGCGCGGTGTCTCCGGGTTTCATGCCGGGCCGCAGCGCCGCGGCGATGGCCGCCGCGCGCTGGTGCAGGGCACCGTAGGTCAACGACGCCACCTGTTCGCCGCGTCCGTCGAGGAAGGAGAAGACTTCCCGGTCCGGCTGCGTCCGGGCCCGGTGCGACAGCAGGTCTTGCAAGGTTTCGAAGCTCATGGGTGCTTCCTCCTGGTGTCAGGACCGCAGGGCCGCGGACACGACGTTGTTCATCATCATCCGGAGCATTCCGCCGGCCGGGAGCCCCGCGTACCGCTGCTTGATGGACTCGGGCGCGGACAGCTTTCCCCACGCGAAGGCGCTGAGCGCGTCCGCCACGCTCCGTCCGTCGAAGTGGTGCCGGGAGGGGTCGGTGAGGCCGAGCGCGGGCGAGACAATCTGCGCGCTCTGCAGCCCGTGGACGATGCGTGCCGTCGCGTCCTTGGCGCTCATTTCACCGCGCTCCACGGCCTCGATGCTGGCCACGGATTCGTCCCACAGCTTCTTGTAGGCGGCCTCGTCGGGGCAGAGCAGGCCCGGGTAGGGCACCTCGTCCATGCCATGGAAGGCGCGCTCGTCGCGCGTCTCCTTGAACTCGAACTTGGCCTTGAGCAGCCGCAGGAAGTCCAGCGCCGCCTCGCCAATCACCCAGACGCGGAAGAAGGCATTCCAGAGCTCGAAGTCGCGGAACGCGATGAACGCGCTGTTGACCAGCTGGTCATTGTGGTTCAGCAGGCCCTGCTGCAGCCGGTCGAAGGTCTCGAAGCGCGAGACGTCGAAGTCGTCTTCCTTCAGCGCGTCGAGCAGGCGCAGCGACAGCGAGTGGACCGACATCATGGTGCCGGCGAGCCCCCGCGAGAAGAGCGGGTCGATGAAGCCGGACGCATGGCCCAGCAGGCAGTAGCGATGCCCGATGGTCCGCTTCGACGAATACTGGAGCCGGGGCACGGAGACCCATTCGCGCACGGAGCGGGCACCGACGAACTGCCGCTCGACGATGGGATTCTCCTTGAGCCAGGCGTTGAACTCCTGCTCCGGCGTCACGCCCTCCGGCACGGGCCACCGCCGTGGGTCCAGTTGGAGGCCCACGCTGCACAGCGGGTTGGTGGACCACTTGTGGTTGTTGAAGGGAATCACCCAGAGCCAGCCGCCGTCGAAGATGTGGTGCAGGGTGCACTGGAACCACGGGACGGGGGACGGCTTGCGCTCGCTGCCCACGAGGACGTCGTCGAAGGGCTTCACGCCAATCATGTGCGTGAAGATGGACCTCGAGTGCGTCTTGCAGCGGGTGGGCGTGTCGCGCAGCGCCTGCTGGCGAGCCACGGGCGAGTTGGGGCCCGCGGCGTCCACCAGGTAGCGGCAGGTGATGCGCTCGTCGCGGTCGCTCACCAGGGTGACCTTGTCCTGGCCCAGGTCGATGTCCTTGATGCGGAGCTGCTGCTTCAAGTCGGAGCCGTAGCGCACGGCGATGTGCGCGACGTAGGCGTCGATGTCCTGCCGGTACCAGTGGGCCTCGGGGCCGTGCAGGATGGGGGAGATGACGAGCTGATTGGAGTAGTCGAGGTCGAAGGGGCGCGACTTGTCGTGGTGGATGAAGGCGAACCCGCGCTTGATGCCAATCCCGCTCGCGATGTGCTTGCGTGCCCCCATGAAGGTGGAGAGCTGCTGGAACTCCGGGATGTCGAACTGCATCCCCAGCAGCTCCAGCATCCCGGAGGTATGGCCCACGGTCGATTCGCCAATGGCGAACTTGGGATGCGAGGCCGCGTCAATCATGACGACCCGGGCGCCACGCCTCGCCAGGATGGTGGCGAGCAAGGAGCCCGAGATACCACTGCCGAGAATGGCGACGTCGTAATCAGTATCCATACCGTTTTTCATGGACGTATTCCTGTTGGATGTGGGCCGGGCCTCCCGCGGCAGCCGGGGGCCCAGCCGTGAGGGGTTCACGCGGCGCGGCGCTCGTGGACCTTGAACAGCAGCGGCCCTGGACGGAGCGTCAGGCTGAAGTCCCGCTTGGGTTCGGGGACACCGACGTATTCGATTCGGAAGCGGCGGGTGAGCAGCGCGAGGACGACCTGCGCCTCGATGACGCCGAAGAAGCGGCCGATGCACATGCGGGGTCCACCGCCAAACGCGACGAAGGCATAGGCCGCGGAGTCATCCAGGTAGCGCTGCGGTCGGAACTCCTCTGGTGCGTCCCAGTACTGGGGGTGCCGGTTGATGAGATAGGGAACGAGCACGATGCGGCTGCCCGCGGGGATGTGGTAGCCGTCCAACTCGTCATCCAGCGCCACGTCCCGGGGAATCATCCAGCCGGGGGGATACAGCCGCATGCCCTCGTAGAAGACGGCCTCCGCGAAGTTCAGCTTCTCCAGGTCGTCGCGGGTGGGGTGGTCGCTTGTCAGGCTCTGGTCCACCTCCGCCATGAGGCGCTCGTAGGCCTCGGGGTTCTGGGCCAGGAGGAGCCAGGTCCAGGCCATGGACGTCGCCGTCGTCTCGTGCCCCGCGTAGAACGCCGCCAGGACTTCGTCGCGGAGGAGCTCGTCGGACATGCCCGTCTTGTTGTCCTCGTCCTTGGCGTGGATGAGCAGGTCGAGCAGGTCGTGGAACGGACAGCCACCGGCGCCGCGACGCTGGCGAATCATCCCGTTGATGACGCCGTCCACCCGGGTCATGGCCTGGATGAAGCGCCGGGCCCGCCCGCTGCCCAGGCCCAGCGGAAGCTCGACGCTCGCCGGGCTCGCGTAGTCCATGGTGAACATGATGTCCCGGTGGAGCTCGTCACCGTGCTCGCCAATACCGCCCAGGAGCGTGGTGGTGATGATGTCGAGCGCGACACTGCGCATGTCGGCCGACACGTCGATGGTCGACCCGTCGCGCGCCGCCTTCTCCCAGCGCCTGGCGATGACCTCCACGGACCTGGCGATGGCGGGCGTGAACTGGAGCAGGCTCTCCCGGGAGTAGGCCGGGTCCATGAGCCGGCGCTGGCGCTTCCACAGCTCCGAGTTGCTCGTCGTCAATCCATAGCCAGACACCAGCCGGCTGCGCTCCCACGTCTTGCCCTTGATGTAGTTGTTCCGGTTCTCGACGAAGACGTAGTGGAAGTGCTCTTTCTTCATCGACAGGTGCCAGGTGTCGACGCCGAAATCGAGCCGGACCAGATCGCCGTAGCGAGTCCACAGGTCGCGGACGACCTTCTCCATGCCTCCGCGAGCCATTGAGTACATCATCCGGGGCAGCGTCTGATACCCGGGCCCCGGCGCGTGACGGCGGCGCAGCCCTCCCGTGGGGCTGTCGTTGTATTCACGGAGGATGGTGTGGAGATAGCCTTCGCTCTTGGACGCCATGATGACTTGTCGCTTTCGTTGAAATGGGTCGAATCCGTCTCGCGGTGGACGCCGTGCCTCAGGCGCCGGCGCGCCGGAGGGTGATGCCGGACCAGATGAACCAGATGGGGGCCACGAGGATGCCGGCGATCACCGCGCCCAGCTCCTGAAGCACCATGATGCGTCCCGCGATGCCAACCACGACCATCGCGTAACCCGCGGTGGCGACGAAGGACAGGGCGGTCAGCGGCTTGGACAGGATGCCTGCCTTGAGGCTCGCCAGGGCAATGGTCAGCGTCCAGAGCCCCAAGGCGCCGAACCGCAGATAGGTGCCAGGGTCCAGGCGCGACACGCTGTAGGTGAATTCGATCATCTGCCGCGTGGCCGAATCCCCCGTCGCCCACTGCTGGGCCAGGTGGGGCAGGGTGGCCAGGAGCCGCGAGCCGTCCACGCCAGTAATGACATACGCGCTGGCGCCCAGGATGGCGCCCCAGTTGACCCAGCCCGCGTTCTCGTCACGGCGCACGAAGGTGCTCAGCGCGACGACGAAGCCGACACCCGTGAAGCCGCTCAGGATGTAGGCGGCCTGCCGGACGATGAAGGGCGTGAGGTTGGATGCCAGGCCTTGCCAGTACTCGGGCGTCGTCGTGGTGGCCGTCGCCTTGGCCGCGCCGGGGTCCACCACCATGGAGCCGGCGATGACGATGTAGAGCAGGCCCGTCAGGACGCCGCAGATGCCGCCAAATCGATAGGCAGTGGAAGTCTTGTCCATGGGTTGCTCCGTCATCAGGGTGATTCCGGGAAGCCGAAGAGCTGGTTGGCGGTGGGGGCTTCAATCAGGCGCTTCAGGCGCCGGAAGTCGACGGCGATCTCCCTGCGGAAGACCACGATGCCCGCGCGCAGCAGCGCCGAATACGCCGCATTCAGGAGCCGCTGGCCCAGCGTCGCGGAGGCCCCGGCCTCCGCCGCGCCCTTGGTGCCAATCCGCGCTTCGACGTCAATCCGCGTGCCGCCGTCCGCGGACTCGAGCACGTACTTGCCCCAGAAGGTGAAGGGGCCCGCGGTGCCACGGAACTCGCCCAGGTGCGGCGGCTCCAGGCGCAGAATCTCCACCGTCGCGTCGGAGCGGCGCCCCATGAGCTGACGGGAGACCTGGTAGCGCGTCCCCGCGCCCACGGGGCCGTCATTCACCTGGCGGAACTCGATGACCTCCGGGCGCCACTTGCTCTCGTGTCGCTCCGGATCCGCCAGCACGGTGAAGACGTCTTCCCGCCGCCGGAGGATGTGAATGGAATGGGTGATTTTGTCATGACTCATGAATGTCTTCCTCTCCCCACGCGAAGAGTGGGAGGCAGGGGCAGGTAGCGGGGGCGGTCCATCAAGAGACGGGCGTAGTCGGTGTCTTGCTTCAAGGCCTGCTCTTCCAGGTCCGTCCGGTGAACCAGGAGCGCCGTGTAGACACAGCCAAAGACAGCGGACGTGAGGTAGGCGCCGTGGACGAGCGGCAGGGCGAACATCTCCACCATGACGGCGAAGACGCTCGGGTGGCGGCAACAGCGGTAGATGCCTCGGTCGACCACGCCCAGCTCGGGCAGGGTGAGGAGGCCCAGCGTCCACTGCAAGCCGAGCGCCTGCATCGACGCGTAGCGCAGGGCCTGGGCGAGCAGCACCGCGGTGGCCATGGCGATGCCGAGCGGCGCCTGGAAGGGGCGGTCCAGCGCCCAGACCTCCAGCAGCATGGCCGCGAACCACGCCATGTGGAGCACGAGCATGCGGCGTGAGAGCGCACGGGGCGTGTGGTCCTTCGCGCCGCGCTCCCGCAGCGCGGCCGTGTTGCGGTCGCTGAAGCGTTGCTCCAGGCCGCGCTGGAGGAAGACGAGGACGACCAGCAGGGTGAAGCCGGCCTGCGTCACCATTGAAGCAGCACCAGTTCCTCGGAGAAGCCGGGCCCCATGGCGGTGAGCAGCCCCAGGTCGCCGGCGCTGGCGCTGTTCGCGTCATGGTGCTGGCCCAGCATGTAGAGCACCGTCGCCGACGACAGGTTGCCCACGTCGTTCAGCACGCTCCAACTGGAGGCGAGCGCGGCGTCCGGGAGCCGGGTGATTGCCTGGAGCTCCTGGAGGACCTTGGGGCCACCGGGGTGGATGAACCAGTGGGCGATGCGTGACGCGTCCAGCGCGTGCTCGGCGAGCAACCCGCCCAGGCCCTCCGCGAAGGTCCGTGACGCCAGCGCTGGCACGTCGACGCCCAGCACGTTGCGAGGGCCCGCGTCCTCCATGTTCATGCCCATGAGGCCGACGGTGCCGGGGACGAACACGGAGCGGGTGTCGAAGACCCGGGGGCCTGGCCTCGTCGCCAGCGGGTGCTCGTCACCCACCATGAGGAGCGCGGCCGCGCCGTCGCCGAACAGGGACGCCGCCACGATTTGCGAGAGGATGATGGGGTACACCTCTGATTCGCGCTGGAGCTGCTCGAGCAGGTGTTCGAGGTCACGCTGGAGCGGACCCGCCCAGATGCTCGAGCCCATCTCCACGCCCAGGAGGATGGCGGCCTCGCGTGGATGTCCCCGCAGGTAGTCCGTCACCCGGGAGATGCCCGCGGCGCCCGCCTGGCACCCGAGCCCGAGGAGGGGCGCGCGCTTGAGGTCCCCGCGAAACCCGAACCGGTTCATCATCTCCGCGTCCACCGAGGGGATGGACATCACGGAGGTGACGGACGTGAGCTGGGTGATGGCCGACGCGGCGACGCCGGACTTCTCGAAGAGGCTCGCGAGCGCGCTCGCGCAGAGCGCGTTTCGCTCCTCCACCATCCGCCGGTGTCCCCGGCCGATGTCCGGGGGCTCATAGAAGGAGTCGAGCGGGATGGCGAAGTGCCGCCCCCGCACCTTCGCGTTCTTGAAGATGTCCGCGACGAGCCAGAGCCCCTCGAAGGGACGCTCCAGCGACGCGATGAAGTGTTCGAGCGTCTGCGCGAGGAGCGCCTGCTCGTAGTAGGTGCTGGGCAGCGCGCTGGCCGTGGCGATGATGCGAGGCATGGGGGCTCCTACTCGCGCGTGCGCGGCGTCATGCGTGCGCGCAGCTGGTCGACGAGTTCCTGGGCATGCTGCTGGAGGAAGAAGTGGCCTCCCGGGAGCACATGGACGTGTGCTCCCGCGGAGGTCAGCTCCGACCAGCGGGAGAGGTGCTCGACAGGAACACGGGGGTCCGACGCTCCCGCGAACACGTCGATGGGGCAGGGCAGGGGTGGACGGCGGGCGTGGACGTGCGTCCCCAGCACGCTGAAGTCCGCGCGGAGCACGGGCAGGAAGCCACTCATGAGGTCGCGCTCGGCGAGCACCTGCTCGGGCGTCCCACCCATGCGGCGCAGCTCTTCGATGAGGCGCTCGTCGCTCAGCCGGAAGAGGGGGCGCTCCACCACGGCATGGGGCGCTCCCCGCGCGCCGACGAAGAGGTGGCGCGGTGGAGGCCGTCCGTCCGCGATGAGCCGAGCGCTGACTTCATACGCGAGCACCGCGCCGAAGCTGTGGCCGTAGAAGGCATACGGGACATCGAGCAGCGGGGACAGCGCCTCCACGAGCGCGGAGACCAGCGGCGCCATCCGCTGGAAGGCCGGCTCATCGCGGCGCGTCTCACGGCCGGGGAGTTGGATGGGGAGGACCTCGATGTCCTCCTCGCCAAGGAGCCCGGGCCACGCGCGGTAGGCCGATGCGCCTCCTCCCGCGAAGGGCAGGCAGAACAGCCGCGCGCTCGGCGCCGTCCGCCGGGGACGCCGCAGCGGGAACCAGCCGTCCTGCATCAGCACGCCACCCAGAGAAGGTGGCTCCACCGGGCCAGGGGCGGGCGTTGGGAGGGGCTCGACGCTCGTGGGCGGAGCGGTGAGGGGCCGCGAGGGCTCCAGCTCCGCGAGCACCCGCTCCGCCAACTCGTTCACGCTCAACCCCGGGAGCTGGACGGAGGCGGGCAGCGCGACCTGGAGCTGGGAGCGCAACCAGTTGCGGACCATCAACGTCAACATCGACGTGAAGCCCACCTCCTGGAGCTTCTGGTCCCGGGGCAGCCGGCTCGCGGAGATGCCGAGTGTTCGCGCCACCTCTTCGTGGACCTGCTGCGTCAGTTGCTCGCGCCGCGCTTCGGGCGTCAGGGCGGCGTCTTGCAACGCGAAGGGCGCGTCCGGGGCCGCGGTCGTCCGCGGCGGGGCCGGTTCGCTCACGAGCGCGGCGCCTCCTCCACGAAGCTGCGCGGAGAAGGACTCCATGAGCCGGGCGAACTCGTCACGCACGACGGACCGCACGTCGCCTTCGGGGCCCCGCGGTTCGGGAGGCGCCACCTGCTTGCGCCAGGGGCCCACGCCGGCCTGGAACCAGTGACGCTCTGGCTGCCAGGGGTGGTTGGGGTAGTCCACGCAGCGGCTGTCCGAGCCATGCACCGAGGCCCAATCCGGCGTCAGCCCCTCCGTGTGCAGCTCCGCCAGGGACGCGAGCAGGGCCGCCCGCGAGGGCTGGTCCCGGCGGAGGGTGGCGACGCAGCGAGGCGTGTTGGCAAGCGACGCGAAGGTGGGCGTGAGCACCGGGTGTCCGCTGACCTCCACGAACAAGGCCCGCGGCCCCTCCGCGATGGCGGCCACCGTTGGAGCGAACCGCACCATCTGTCGGAGGTTGCGAGCCCAGTAGTCCGCATCCAGCCGCGTCCCCTCCACCCGCTCCCCTTCGACCGTGGAGTAGAAGTCGAGCGTGCCTTCCGAGGGGCGCACGTCCGCGAGCAGCTCCCGGAAGTCTGGAAGGAGCTCGTCCACCTGGGGGCAGTGGGAAGCGAAGTCCACGCCCACGCGCCGGCAGAAGGTGCCGTCCTCGGAGATGCGGGCCGCCAGCGCGTCGAGCGCGGCGTTCTCTCCCGACAGCAGCACGGTGTCCGGCCCGTTGATGGCCGCCACGCCCACGCGGTCCTCGAAGCCGCGCAGCGCCTGCCGTGCCGCCTCCAGCCCCAGGCCGGCCACCAGCATGCCGCCCTTTCCCCGGAGCCGTGGCAGCAACCGCGCCCGCGCGCTGACCACCCGCGCCGCGTCCTGGAGGTCCAGGCACCCGGCGACGTGCGCGGCGGCAATCTCGCCCATGCTGTGGCCCACCACGCCAGTCGGGATGACGCCCCAGGCGCGGAGCTGCTCGGCCAGGGAGACCTGCAGCGCGAAGAGGATGGGCTGCACGCGTTCGGCCGCGGACAGCCACGCCTCCGTGTCCGTGTCGGAGGCCAGCCGCTCCAGGACGGACCAGCCCAGGAACGGCTGGAGGCAGGCGTCCACTTCCTTCAGCTTGCGCTGGAAGGCGCCGTCTTCGCCCAGCAGGTCTCTCGCCATGCCCAGCCACTGCGAGCCCTGTCCGGAGAAGACGAAGATGCAGCGCGGGGCGCGGTCGCCCGCCTCGGGACCGATGAAGATTCCCGGTGCGCGCTCGTGGGCGACGCAGGCGTCGAGCAGCGTGCGCAGCTCCTCCGGTGTGCTGGCCAGGAGCCCCGCGCGCCACCTCAGGTGCTCGCGGTGCAGCGCGGAGGTGTGGCACAGGTCGCGCAGTGCGGCCGGGGTCGCGGTCTGGAGGTAGGGCCGCAGGGCCTCGATGCGTCGCTCGAGGCCTTCCTTCGAACCCGCGGAGACCAGCAGCAGGTGCGCGCCGGCATCAACGGATTCGGGAGCGACCCTGACGGGGGCTGGCCCGAGCACGATGTGGACGTTGGTTCCCGAGACGCCGAACGAGTTCACCCCCGCCGCGGGCCTGCCTTCCGGCCACGGCATGCAGGTGGTGGGGACGCGCAGGTTGAACGCCTCCCAGTCGACGTTCGGACTAGGCTTCTGGAAGTGCAGATGCGGGGGAATCTCGCGGTGGTGGAGCGAGAGGATGGTCTTGAGCAGCCCGGCGATTCCCGCCGCCGCTTCGGTGTGACCCAGGTTCGTCTTCACCGAGCCCACGTAGAGCGCTTCCGCCGAGGCGCGCTCCGGCCGGAGGACCTCGCCCAGGGCCTGGAGCTCTATCGGGTCGCCCAGGGGCGTGCCCGTGCCATGGGCCTCCACGTAGCCCACCTCTCGTGGCGGCGTTCCCGCGCCTTCGAGGGTGCGAGCAATCAACGCGGCCTGCGCCGCGCCGTTGGGCGCCGTCAGCCCGTTGCTGCGGCCGTCCTGGTTGGTGGCCGAGCCGCGAATCACCGCGAAGACGCGGTCCGACGGCGTCACGCTCGACAGGCGCTTGAGCACGACGATGCCGCAGCCCTCGCTGCGCACATAGCCATCCGCGGCGGCGTCAAACGTCCGGCAGCGTCCCATTGGAGAGAGCGCGCCCGTCTGGGCCAGGCAGACGCTCGTCTCGGTGGAGGCGATGACGTTGACGCCTCCCGCCAGCGCGACGTCGCACTCGCCCTGCCGCAGGCTCTGACACGCGAGGTGGACGGACATCAGCGACGATGAGCAGGCGGTGTCGACGATGAGGGAGGGACCGCGCAGCCCCAGTTGGTAGGAAATCCGGCCGCTGGCCACGTTCACCGCGGCGCCCGTCAGCGAGTACGCGTCCAGTGACGCGTTCGCCTTCAGCATCGCGACGGGGTAGTCGTTGTTGCCCGCAATCCCCACGAAGACGCCGGTGGCGCTCTTCTGGAGTCGTCCCGGGGGAATGCCCGCGTGTTCGAGCGCCTCCCAGCTCACCTGGAGCAGCAGCCGCTGCTGCGGGTCCATGCTGGCGGCTTCTCGCGGAGGAATGCCGAAGAAGGCGGCGTCGAAGCGGTCCACGTCGTCCAGGAAGGCGCCGTGACGGCAATAGCTCTTGCCCGGCACGCCCGGGTTCGGGTCGTAGACCTCGTCGAACGGCCACCGCTCGGGCGGGAGCTCCCCCACCGCGTCCCGCCCGCCGCGCAAGAACGCCCAGTAGTCATTGGCGTCCCGGATGCCGCCGGGAAAGCGGCAGGCCATGCCGACGACGGCGATGGGCTCGCGTTGCTGGGCGAGCACCTGATTGAGCCGGGCCTTCGTCGCCTCCAGCGCCATCAGCGCTCGCTCCAGCGTGCTGGCCTCTGCGTTGCTACTCACATCACGCATGTCGTGGGTTCTCCGCGTCGAGCTCATTCGCTGCCCAGCTCCAGACCTTCGCCAATCAAGGCGTCAATCTGCTCCGGGGTCATTTGCCGCACGCGCTCCAGGGCGTCCTGGCCGCGCGGTGTCCGGCGGGTCTCCGCGGCGGTGACCACCGGCGGCGCCGCCAGCCCGGTCGTCTCCATCAGGACGTCGACCAGGCTCTCCACGGTGGGGTGGTTGAAGAACATGGGGAGCGCGAGCGTCTGTCCCAGGGCACGGGCCAGCGCGTTGCGCAGCTCGACGACCATCAGCGAGTCCATGCCGAACTCGCGCATGGGCTTGGACTCCGGCAGCGGCTCCGCTTCGTCCCACGCCATCACCCGCCGCACCTGGCTGGCGACCAGCGTTTTGAGCAGCTCTCGCCGGCGGGCTCCAGTGGCCTGCAGCAGTCGCAGGCGGAGCGCGTGGGCCTCCGCCTCCACTTCGGACGCCGTGTGCCCGCCCACGAGCTCCCACAGGAGCCCGCGCGCCATCCGGGGCCCGAGGCTCCGTGCCACCTGCTCCCAGTTCGCGGAGAGGACCACGGCGCGTGCGTCGGGGATGGCGCCCAGAAGGCCGGCGAGCGCGGAGCACGCACGCTCCACCGGGAGCTGCTCGAGGCCCTGCCGCGCGAGCCGTCGGCGGTTGTCGTCCCCCAACCCGGCGGCCATGCCCGCCTCCGCCCAGGGGCCCCAGTTGATGCTGAGCGCGGGCAGGCCGAGGTCCTTGCGGTGCTCGGCCAGCGCGTCGAGCCCCGCATTCGCGGCGGCATAGTTGGCCTGGCCCTGGGGGCCGAGCAGCGCGGCCACGGACGAGAAGAGCACGAAGAAGTCCAGCGGCTGTTCTCGCGTCAGCGCATGCAGGTTCCAGGCGCCCACCAGCTTCGGCTCGAACACCTTCTGGAAGCGCTCCCAGGACTGCTCCAGGAGGATGCCGTCATCCAGCACGCCTGCTGCGTGAAGGATGCCGCCGAGCGCCGGGGCGTCGCGGAGGCTGTCGAGGCCGCGCGACAGCTCCCGCGCATCGGCGACGTCGCATCGCAGGTAGCGGACCTGGACGCGCTCGTCTCGCAGCGAGTCCATCCAGGCACGCGCCGCGCCATCCGGTTCGCTCCGGCCCATGAGCACCAGGCTCCGCGCGCCCAGGGAGACCAGCGTCTGCGCGGCGCGCCGACCGAGCGCGCCGAGCCCGCCCGTCAGCAGGTAGCTCCGGTCCTCGCGCACGGCGGGGGGCCGCGCGTGGTCCTGGAGCGTTGCGCGCCGCAGCCGTCCCGCGAAGAGCCGGCCCCCCCGGATGACGACCTCGGGCTCATTCGCGCCGAGCGCCTTCACCAGCGTGTCCCCGTCCGTCCCGGCGCCGGCGGGGTCCAGGTCGATGACCCGCGTCGAGGCCTCGTGCAGCTCACTTCGCAGCACGCGCATCAGTCCCCAGAGCGGCGCCTGCGCGGCTTGCGCCACCGGCCCTTCACAGCGCTGCGCGCCACGAGTGAGGAGCACCAGCCGGGGGAGCGCGGGAACCGCGCCCGACATCAGGCGCTGAATGAGCGCGAGCAGGGGTCGGTACACGCGTGCCTGTGCGTCCGCCGACACCGAGGTCAGCTCCAGCCCTCCCAGGAAGAGCAGCTCGGAGAAGGCGCTCCGACGCAGCCTCTCGATGAGCGCGTCGAGCTCGGGGCCTTGCTCCGACGCGAGCGAGGCCACCTGGACGGGCCGCCCGTGGGCGCGGAGCGTGGCGGCCAGGGGCTCGGCGTGCTCGAGGCTGGGGGCGATGAGCAGCAGCGGGCGTTCGTCCGCAGTGGGCCGCGTGGACACGTCCAGCTCACTCCAGCCCAGGGTGTAGGCGTGCTCATGGGCGGACGGCGAAGCTCCGGGCGTGGGCTGGCGCGGTGGGGCGGTGGGCCAGAAGCGGCGGGGCCGGAAGGGATAACGCGGCGCGGGAACGAAGCGCGCCTGGGTGCCCGTCATCACTCCCCGCCAGTCCACCGGGACGCCGCGGAGCCCCAGCTCGCCTGCGCTCTGCAGCAGTTGCCGACTGTCACCCCCCTTGGCATTGAGCGAGCGAAGCCAGAGGGTGTCATGGGCAGGGGACGCAGCGCCCTCGGGCACTTCGATGCACTGCTGGGCCATTCCGAGGAGCGTGGCGCCCGGGCCAAGCTCGATGACGGTGTCGCACTTGAGGCGCTGGAGGGTGCGGATGCTCTCCAGGAAGCGCACCGGCTCGCGCGAGTGGCGTCGCAGGTAGCGGGCATCGAGCATGCCGCCGCGTGGAAGCACCTCCCCGGTGAGGTTGCAGACCAGGTCGAGCCGTGACGGCTGGAAGGTGACGGCCCCCGCCTCGTGTTCGAAGGCGTCCAGCATGGGCTCCAGCAGCGAGGAGTGGAACGCATGGGAGACGCGCAGCACCTGGCTGCGGACGCCCTCTTGCTCGAAGCGGGCCAGCACCGCCTCCACGCCACTCGCCGGACCGCTGACCACGGTGCTCTCGGGCCCGTTGATGGCGGCGAGGTCCACGCCGCCGCCGAGCTGCTCCAGCACGCTCGCGACGCGCGCCGCGCTGGCGAACACCGCGCCCATGGCGCCTCCGGCGGGCAGTGCCTGCATGAGCCGACCGCGCACGGCGATGAGCCCGAGCGCCTGCTCGAAGTCGAGGCACCCGGCCGCCCACGCCGCGGCGTACTCGCCCACGCTGTGGCCCATGACGAAGCGGGGCTCCACGCCCCAGGCGCGCCAGAGCTTCGTCAGCGCGTATTGCAGGGAGAAGAGGGCGGGCTGCGTGTTCGCCGTTGCGTGGATGTCCCCCGCGTCGGCGTAGAGCACGTCGAGCAGCGGGAGCGCGAAGGACTCGCGCAGGAGCCGGTCGCATTCATCCAGTGCGTCCCTGAACACGGGCTCGCTCTCGTAGAGCTCGCGCCCCATGCCGCGGTATTGGGAGCCCTGCCCGGTGAAGAGGAAGGCCACGTTCGCGCGGCGCGGTTGCGCGAGGACCTGCTCGCGGACGCTGGGGCTGCTGGTGCCGCGGGCGAAGGCCGCCAGGTGCTCGGCCGCCTTTCGAGGACTGTCCTCCACGAGCGCGAGCCGGTGCGGCAAGGCGGCCCGGCCGACGTTGGCGGTCAGGGCCAGGTCGGGCCACTCGGACTCGGGCACGGAGGCCAGGTGGTCCGAATAGCGCAGGGCCAGCGCTCGCAGGGCCTCGTCGCTGCGCGCCGACAGGAGGAGGGGCTGCACCGGCCGCGAGGGCTTCGTCCGCCGCTCTTCGTCCGGCGGGGCTTCCTGGACGATGACGTGCGCGATGGTGCCGCTCATGCCGAAGGAGCTCACGCCCGCCATGCGAGGGGCGCCGTCCGTGTCCCAGGGCTCCAGCTCCCGGACGACGCGCAGGGGCAGGTCCTCCCAGGCGAAGGCCGGATTCCCGCGCTGGAAGTGCAGGTGCGCGGGCAACTGGCGGTGCCTCATGGCCAGGATGACCTTGATGAGGCCCGCGACGCCCGCCGCCGACTCCAGGTGGCCGATGTTGGTCTTCACCGAGCCGACCCGGAGCGCGTCTGGCCTGGCGCGTCCCTGGCCGTATACCGCGTTGAGCGCTTCCAACTCGACGGGGTCGCCCAGTGGCGTTCCCGTTCCGTGCGCTTCGACGTACTGCACCTCCGCGGGCCGCACGTCCGCGGACGCCAGGGCCTGCCGCAGCACCTGTTGCTGCGCGATACCGTTAGGCGCCGTGAGGCCCGCGCTCGCGCCGTCATGCGCCACCGCCGAGCCACGCACCACCGCCAGGATGCGGTTCCCATCCCGGCGCGCCGCCGACAGGCGCTTGAGGACCAGCACTCCTACGCCTTCACCGCGGCCGATTCCCTGCGCCGCGGCATCGAAGGTCCGGCAGCGGCCATCTGGTGAGAGCACCTTCGTCTGCGACAGGAGCACGCTCGTGACGGGTGACAGCAGGAGGTTGACGCCCGCGGCCAGCGCGACGTCGCATTCCCCGGCGCGCAGGCTCTGACACGCCACATGCGTGGAGACCAGGGAGGAGGCACACGCGGCGTCCACAGCGAACGCGGGGCCCTGGAGGCCCAGCAGGTAGGAGACGCGCCCCGCCGCGAAGTTCAGGGGACTGCCGGTCGTCGTGTACGCGTCGAGCCCGTCCAGCCCGAGCCGCGCGAGCTGCTCCTGGAAGTAGTCGCTCGCGGTGATGCCCACGAAGACACCGGTCCGCCCGCCGTGCAGGCGCTCCGGTGCGAGCGCCGCGTCCTCCAGGGCGTGCCAGCACGTCTCCAGGAGGAGGCGGTGCTGGGGATCCATGGCCAGCGCCTCGCGGGGAGACACGCCGAAGAAGTCGGCATCGAAGTGATCCACGTCGGAGAGGAAGCCGCCCTCGCGGTTGTAGATCTTCCCTGGGGCCCCGGGCTCCGGGTCGTAGAAGGCGTCCACGTCCCAGCGGCCTTCCGGCACGGGGCTGACGCAGTCGCGCTGCTCCTGGAGTGCTTGCCAGAACGCTTCAACGGAGCTGGCGCCGGGCATCCGGCAGGCCATGCCGACGACGGCGATGGGTTCCGGGCGGCTCACCTTCAGCCGCTCGACCTCCGCGCGCAGCTTCTGGATGACCGCGGCCGCCTGCTTCAAGCGCGCGACGTGTGGATCGGGCTTCTCTTCCATGGATTCGGAGTCCCCCGCTCGGGGTTGCAGGAAAGCGTCAGTCGATGAGGTGGGTGAGGTCGGCGAGCTGCTCGTCGAGGAACCGCTCGAGCTCCGCCTGGCCCATGTCCTCGATGGAGGCCGGGCTCCCGCTCCCACCGGAGAGCTTCGGGCGGGCGGCGAGGACGTTCCGCAGGGAAGGGCCGCTCCCGGGCATGGGGGTGGGGGCGGAG
>NZ_JABXEO010000032.1:0-78039 GCF_013372585.1 Myxococcus sp. AM010 | reverse complement strand
CCCTCGCCCCCTGCAGCCGACCTGCCGCAGCTCGCGGTTCATGCGTTGTGGTGGGGGTGGTTCCCAGCCTTCATCCTGAGCTGGGACGCGCTGCCCTGGGTGGGGCGGCTGGCCATGTGCCTGGTGGGCTGGGCCATCTGCTTCTGGAACTACGCCGTCCTGCACAACCACATGCACGTGTCCATTGCCCGGCCCCCCCTGGCGCAATGGGTGGTGTCCCGCTCACTGGGCATGGCGTGTGGGTTCCCCTACCGGGGCTACTTCATCCACCACTTCAACCACCACCGGTACGATGACGGCCCGGGCGACTGGGGCCGCCGCCGTCCCGGAGAGCGCGTCTTGCGCTACTGCCTGCGCTCGGCGCTGACGCCGTGGCTGTGGCCGTATGAGACGCTGGGTCAGGTCTGGCAGTGGGCGAAGAAGAAGCACCAGCGGATGGAGCTGGCGGTGGACTTCCTGGTGGTGGACGGCGTGCTGCTGGCGCTCATCGTGTGGAAGCCCGCGCTGGGCCTGGCCTGGTGGGGGGTGCTGCTGGTGACGCAGTGCTGCATCCACTGGCTCAACCTGGCGGCCCACTTCGAGACGGACTCCGAGCAGAAGGACGCCCTGGGCACCACGTCCTACTCCGCCTTCTACAACCGGTGGTTCTTCAACGCCGGCTACCACCAGGCCCACCACCTGAAGCCGCAGGTGCCCTGGCACGAGCTTCCGGCCCTCACCGAGGAGCTCGCTCGGACGTCCAGGCTCCGCCCAGAGCTGACTACCGGGCTCTCCCCCATCAATCCGTTCTGGGTGCTCAGGGTGGCGAAGCGCTATTCTGCCAAACCGTGCGATCGGCAGATGGAGTCGAAGATTACCGCCGGGACCCCCACGGCCGTTACCTAGTCGGGGAGGGCTTCCTCCACTGGTACGCCTCGCCGGACCTGTGCGGCTTCGTCCTCTGGGGACGTCCCGGAGAGGCCGAGGTGCGCCGGCTCGTCCAGGTGCTGGACGTGGAGTTGTCCCCCGCCAAGCCACATGCCTCGCTGGTGGACGCGCGCCGGCTGGAGGCCGCGGACCCCATGGCGTTCGCCGCCCTGGTCAAATACATGCAGCCCCGCGAGAAGGACTTCAGCACCTCCGTGTTGAAGCAGGCGCTGGTGCGGCCTGAAGGCGTGGTGGGCGCGGTGGTGGGCGGCTTCTACACGCTGCTGTCCGGGGCCTACCCCAGCCGGGCCTTCACCGCCCCCGACACCGCCCTCCAGTGGTTGGGGCAGCCGGAGGCCGCGGCCGCGGCGCTGGTGGCGGAGCTCAACGGCCTGGTCGCGGAGGCCACCGGGCAGTCGCCCCTGCTGCGAGAGCTGCACCAGGTGATGCGGGGCCGGCTGCCGGAAGTGAACCTGTCGGACGTGGCCCGGGAGATGGGCATGTCCGAACGGACGCTGCAGCGCCGGCTGAAGGAGGCCAGCACGTCCTTCCAGGCGGAGCTCAACGCGGTGCAGGTGCGCATGGCGCAGTCGCTGCTGCGTGAGTCGAACATGAAGCTCACCGCGGTGGCGGTGGAGGTGGGCTGCGCCTCGCTCCAGCACTTCAGCAGCCTCTTCCGCAAGCTGGTGGGCGAGTCCCCCAGCGCGTGGCGAGACAGGCAGAAGCAGCCGCGGGGCAACGGCACGCCGCCACCCGCCGAGGCCCTGGTGGAGGAGGCGGCCGGAGCGCCCGGCAAGGTCCCCGTCCCGGCCACGTCCGACGTCCCCGAGTAGTCACGCTCCGGAGCCGGGAAGCCGCTGGCTCCCGGCAATCCCTGCCAGCCAGCACAGGCGCTCAACATTCCCATACATTGTCAGGTGGGACCGGGCGCCGCAGCGGGTGACGCGCAAGTCTTTGACAGCTCGTGGGTCCGACACCTGGCGCGCGGGACTCCGGGAGTTCCGACTCTCAGCTGACTTTCAGACTGATTCCCGCACTCCGCGGCGAATTGACAATATTTATCCATAGACACTACAAAATCAAAGAACGCGACGCCCACTTCACCGGCGCTTCCCGCCCTCGCATGGAGAAAGGAGCGCAGCGCCATGATTCAAGCCAGGAACCTGGGCGCCGGCTACGGCCCTCGCGCGGTGCTGGCGAAGCTCTCCTTCGATTTGCCCTGGCGACGCGCCAGCGTGGTGCTGGGCCCGGGTGGCAGTGGCAAGAGCACCCTGCTGCGGACCCTCGTCAACGACCGGCTCGGAGGCGGCGCGGACTTCTGGGTGCGGGGCCAGCTCACCCTCCCCGTGTCGGCGCAGGCGGTGGTGCCCCAATCCCGGCCCGCGGAGTCGCGCCCCCTGGGCGAGCTGCTCGGCGCCCAGGCGCGCCAGACGCTGGAGTCCGTCTGGGCTTGCGCGCCCGCGGCGGCGGTGCGGCTGGACCGCCTGCGCGAGCGGCCCATCGCGCTGCTGCCCGAAGGGCTGTGGCGGCTGGCGCTGCTCACCGTCGCCATCGCGAACAAGGCGCCCCTGGTCCTCCTGGACGAGCCCGAAGTCGGGCTCACGGCGGACGGCGTCCGCTGGCTGGCGCGGCGGCTGATGATGCTGCGCGCCGAACGCACCGTGGTGCTCGTCACGCAGCACCTCCCGCTGGCGCGCATGGTGGCCGACCACGTGCTGCTCATCGATGACGGGATGCTCGTGGACCAGGCCTCGCCCCGGGACTTCTTCGACGAGCCCGGGCTCCGTCGCCCCACCGGCTGACGCGTCAGACGGGCGCGTGCAGCGGCGCCGGCTGCAGGTTGAGGACGAAGCGGGTACCCCCGTCGGGACGGTGCTCCGCGGACAACGTCCCCCCGACGCTCTCCACCTGGTCGCGGCACACCGACAGCGCCAGCCCCGCGGCCTTGGCGCGAGGCACGGTGGAGAAGGGCTCGAAGAGGCGGGGAAGCACGGAATCGGGGATGCCCGCGCCGTTGTCCTCCACCTCCAGCCGCACCCCCTCCTGGAACGTCCGCGCGCGCAGGACGATGCGGCCCGGGCGCCGGGGCTGCGCGGCGTCCACGGCCTGGGCCGCGTTGAGCAACAGCTTCACCAACACCTCCACCAGCCGCCCCAGGCCCATGCGCACCCGGGGCAGGTCCGGCGCCACGTCCTCCACCACCTCGGTCAGGCCACGCAGCTCCGCGGACGCCAGCCAGCGCGCCTTCGCCAGGGCCTCCGCCACCGCGCAGGCCTCTTCGTCCTGGGCGTTGGCGCGAGAGAAGTCGCGCAGCTCCGTGACGATTTGCTGGATGCGCAGCACGCCCTGCTGCGTCTCATCCACCACGCGGCGCAGCTCCTCCACGTCCGGCGACGGCTCGCCCAGCTCCTCGTCCAGGTAGCCCAGGTTGGACTTCACGTAGGACAGCGGGTTGTTCACCTGGTGCGCCACGCCCGCGGCCAGCTGCCCCACCAGCGCCAGCCGCTCCATCTCCGCGCGGTGCAGGTCCGCCTGGGCGCGCAGCCGCTCGCTCTCCGCCAGGCGCTCCAGCGCCACCATCCGCTCCGCGTCCGCTTCCCGCTCCGCGTCCCGCAGGCGGCGGAACGTCTGCGAGCCGAGCACGGACACCCACGCCACGAACGCGAAGGACAGGCCCTGCGACACCGCCACCTGCAGCGACGCGCCCGAGGCCCAGCACGTCACCAGCAGACACACCCACGTGAGAGCGCAGGCCAGCTGCGTGGGACGGCGGTGCTCCGGCGTGAAGACGCAGATGATGAGCGGCACCGCGTACAGCGAAGGGAAGAAGGGGCTGTAGATGCCCCCCGTGAAGTGGATGTCCAGCGTGAGCCCCACCAGGCTGACGACGGCGGCGGCCAGGCCAATGGAGCGCGGCGACATCCACCGGGCCCCCACCGCCACGCCCAGGAAGATGAAGGCGGCGCACCAGCCCAGGTGGACCCAGAGCACCTGCGTGACGACCTGCCCCAGCGTCAGCGGATGCATCACCAGCGACAGCGCGAGCCCCGCGGCGCACAGGAGGAAGTTGCGGCGCCGCAGCTTGAGCTGCGACTCCAGCTCGGGAGGAGAGGTGGCGGAGAGGGTGGCCGGGCGCACGGGGAGGCTTCCTGATGCGGGACGAGCAGCGCGCGAGTAACGGCGGAACGCTACAGCGGAAGGGCCGCGATTTCAGCCCGAGTCACGGACGCCTCCCATCCGTGCCGGGCGCATCCGACGCGCGGTGTGGCCAACCTAGCGTGTCGCGGCCTTCACGCCCCGCTGGAGACGGCGCGCCTTGCCCAGACGGGGGGCATCCGCGCGTGGACGGCGCGGCGCGGGCGCTCGCTTGCTCGCGGGCAGGATGGGGTCGGGGCACACCGCGCGGAGCTTGCATGCCTTGCACTCGGCGCCGCTCCACACCGCTTCGTAGAGCGCCGTCACCCGGTCAATGACGTCGAAGTCCTCGGTGACGAAGCCCAGCTCGAAGTTGCGCGCGGAGTCGCCCTTGGCGCCCAGCCCCGCGCCGGTGAGGTTGGCGCTGCCCAGGTACGCCCAGGCGCCATCCACCACCACCGCCTTGAAGTGCACGCGCGGGCAGACCTTGAGCGACAAGCCACCCGCCACCAGCCGCGCGCGCCGGTCAAAGGCGGCGCGAAAGGGCCGGCTCGGCAGCTCCGCGTGCAACAGCCGCAGCGCCACCCCACGCGCCGCCAGCGTGTCCAGCACGTCCACCAGCGGGACGAAGCGGCCGCCGTGCTCCACGAACATCGCCTTCACGTTGGCCGTGGCCATCCACACCGACTCCCGGGCGTGGAGCAGCTTCTCCAACACCACCTCCCGATACAGCGCGCTGCCCGACAGGAGCTCCGCCTCGATGGGACGCATGGCACTCACTCCACCACACATGCCCTCACCTGGCCATCCAGTGGACAAATGACCTTCAGTCACTTGACGAATGACCACGGGTCATTCATCCATGCGTCATGGTCAGCCCCCCGGCGGCGAAGGCGAAGCGGGCGCTGCCCCAGCGAGCCCGCAAGGACGAGGACAAGGAAGCGCGGCGACGGCTCATCCTGGATGAGGCCCTGGCCCTGTATCAGGCGACGTCCTACGCCGAGGTGAAGATGGCGGACGTGGCCGGCCGGGCGCTGTTGGCCAAGGGCACGGTGTTCCTCTACTTCCCCACCAAGGAGGCGCTGTTCCTGGCGCTGCTGGAGGACCTGCTCTTCGCGTGGTTCGACCGGCTGGACGGGCTGCTGGCGGAGGACACCGCCGCCTGGACGAGCCCCCGGTTGGCGCGCACGGTGGCCGAGTCGCTGGAGGGCGAGGAGACCCTGACGCGGCTCCTGGCGCTGCTCCAGACGGTGCTGGAGCAGAACGTGACGGCCGAGCAGCTCCGCCCGTTCAAGGAGCGGCTGCTGGCGGCGCTGCTCCGCGCGGGGACGCGGGTGGAGCAGCGGTTGTCGTTCCTTCAAGCCGGAGACGGCCCGCGCTTCTTCATCCACCTGCACGCGCTGGTGACGGGCCTGCGGCAGATGGCGGACGTGGCCCCGGTGGCGCGCGAGGTGCTGGAGGCGCTGCCCCACCTGGCGCCGCTGCGCGTCGACTTCACCGCCGAGCTGACGGCGGCCCTCAGCACCCTTCTTCGCGGGCTGGAGTCCCGCTGAGTCCCCTTTCCCACCCCTGGAGAACCCCATGCTCGAAACGACTGCTCAAGCCAACACGCAGCCCACCGCCGACACCGAGCGCATCCGCGCGGTGTTCGAGGCCCAGCGCGCGCACCGCTGGACGATGTCCCGCACCACGGCCGCCGAACGCATCGCCCGGCTGAAGCGGCTGCGCGAGGCCATCATCGCCCGCCGCGCGGAGCTGGCGGACGCCATCCACGCGGACTTCCGCAAGCCCGCGGTGGAGGTGGACCTGACGGAGCTGCACCCCACGCTGGAGGAGCTGAACCACACGGTGCGGCACCTCAAGTCGTGGATGAAGCCCAGGCGGGTGGGCACGCCGATGCTGCTGGCGGGCTCGTCCAGCCACGTGCGCTACGAGGCGCGCGGCACGGCGCTGCTGCTGTCGCCGTGGAACTACCCCTTCAACCTGCTGGTGTCGCCGCTGGTGGCCGCCATCGCCGCGGGCAACACCGTCATCTGCAAGCCCAGCGAGAAGACGCCGCACACCTCGCGCTTCCTGGCGCAGCTGGTGAAGGACGTGTTTCCGGAGAACGAGGTGGCGCTGTTCGAAGGCGGCGCGGAGACGGCGGAGGCGCTGCTGGAGCTGCCCTTCGACCACATCTTCTTCACCGGCAACACGCGCATCGGCCGCAAGGTGATGGAGGCCGCGGCGAAGCACCTGGCCAGCGTGACGCTGGAGCTGGGTGGCAAGTCGCCCGTCATCATCGATGAAACGGCGGACGTCGCCGTGGCGGCGGAGCGCCTGTGCTGGGGCAAGTTCGTCAACGGCGGCCAGACGTGCGTGGCGCCGGACTACGTCTTCGTGCACGCGTCGAAGGAGCGGGCGTTCCTGGAGGCGCTCAAGGCGGCCATCACCCGCTTCTACGGCGGCACGGAGCAGGAGCGGCAGGCGAGCCCTGACCTGTCGCGGCTGGTGGACCCGGTGGCGTGGCGGCGGGTGAAGGACCTGCTCGACCGCTCGGTGGCCGCGGGAGCGAAGCTGGAGGTGGGCGGGGAGGCGGACGGGGCCTCGCGCTACATCGCGCCCACCGTGCTGTCCGGCGTGACGGCCCAGAGCCCGGTGATGGAGGGCGAGATTTTCGGCCCCGTGCTGCCGGTGCTCACCTACCAGTCCCGTGAAGAGGTCTACGCGCACATCCGCGCGGGCGGGAAGCCCTTGGCCCTCTATGTGTTCAGCCAGGACAAGCGGGCGGTGGAGGACATCTTCCAGAACACCACGTCGGGTGGCGCGGTGGTGAACAACGTGCTCGTCCACCTCGCGAACCCCAACCTCCCGTTTGGAGGGGTGGGCACCAGTGGCCTGGGGAACTACCACGGCCACTTCGGCTTCAAGACGTTCAGCCATGAGCGGGCTGTGATGGTTCAGTGGATGAAGTCGCTGGCTTCGGTGTTCTTCCCGCCGTATCGCGGGAAGGCGCAGGAACTGGCCTCCCGCGCGACCCGGCTGATGGAGTAGGCACCCCAGGCCGGGGCACCTCCGGAAGGAGCCAGGCGATGCGCGTGGTGAAGCTGGAAGAAGCACGGATGCCGGACGGCGTGCAGGAGGCGTTCGACCGCCTCCATGCGCATCGCTGGGAGGTGGCGCGCCGCGGCATGAAGGAACGGCTGGCCCGGCTTGAGCAGCTCAAGGCGCTGCTCGTCGCCCGGCGCGAAGCCCTGGCCGAGGCGCTCCACGCCGACTTCCGCAAGCCGCGCGCGGAGGTGGAGGCCACCGAGGTCCTCCCCGTCCTGATGGAGCTGGCCTCCATCCAGAAGCACCTCAAGACGTGGATGAAGCCTCGGAAGGTCTCCACGCCCCTGCTGCTCACCGGCACGTCCAGCCTGGTGCGGTACGAGCCCCGGGGGGTGGTGCTGGTGATGGCCCCGTGGAACCAACCCTTCCACCTGCTGGTGGCGCCGCTGGTGGCCGCGGTGGCCGCGGGCAACGCCGTGCTGTGCAAGCCCAGTGAGAAGGCGCCCCACACGGCGCGCTTCATCGCGGGGCTGGTGAAGGACGTCTTTCCCCCAGAGGAAGTCACCGTGGTGGAGGGCGGCCCGGAGGTGGGCGAGGCGCTGCTGCGGCTGCCCTTCGACCACTTCTTCTTCACCGGTGGAGCCCGCGTGGGCCGGCGGGTGATGGAAGCGGCGGCGAAGCACCTGGCCAGCGTGACGCTGGAGCTGGGTGGCAAGTCGCCCGTCATCGTCGATGAAACAGCGGATGTGGAGGCCGCCGCCGAGCGCGTGGTGTGGGGCAAGTTCCTCAACGGCGGGCAGACGTGCATCGCCCCCGACCACGTCTGGGTCCATGCGTCGAAGGAAGAGGCGCTGCTCGAAGCGGTGAAGGACACCCTGGAGCGCTTCTACGGCCGCACCGAGGAGGCGCGCCGCGCGAGCCTGGACCTGTGCCGCATGGTGGATGACGGCGCCTTCACGCGGGTGCGCCAGTTGATGGACCGCACCGTAGAGGCCGGCGCGCGCGTGGTGGCGGGCGGCGGCGTGGACGCGGAGTCGCGTTACATCGCGCCCACGGTGCTCGCGGACGTGACGCCGGACACGCCCATCATGGCCGAGGAGATTTTCGGGCCGGTGCTGCCCGTGCTGCGCTTCGAGTCCCTGGACGAGGTGGTGTCGCACGTGCGCGAGGACGGCAAGCCCCTGGCGCTCTACGTGTTCAGCAATGACGAGGCCACGGTGGAGCGGCTGCTGCGGGAGACGCGCTCGGGCGGCGCATGCATCAACACCGTGGTGCTGCACCATGTGAATCCGAACCTGCCCTTCGGCGGCGTGGGCGCCAGCGGCGTTGGCGCGTATCACGGCGAGACGGGCTTCCGGACCTTCAGCCACGAGCGCGCGGTGCTGCGCCAGGGGCGCACGTCCCTGCTCCACCTGTTCTTCCCGCCCTTCACCGGCAAGGCGCAGAAGCTGACGCGGCTGGCGGGGCGGCTGTTCGAGTAGGGCCGGGCCGCCCTGGCACAAGTCTCCCGTTTTCCGGGATAACTGTGCCCATGACCAAGAACGGACGACGGTTCGCTGGGCTCTGGCTGGGAATGACGCTGGCCCTGGGGGCCTGCGACAGCGACTCAGGAGATGGACCGGAGGACGCTGGCGTCACGGACGGAGGCAGCGGCGACAGCGGAACGCCGGATGCGGGTGCTCCGGACGCCGGCCCCGAGCCCACCTCCGAGCAGGGCGACGGCGTCTCTCGCGAGACGACCACGGTGGCGGGAATCCCCGTGGACCGCTACGCCTGGACGGACGCCCAGGGCCGCCCGCGCACGGTGTCCCTCAAGCGGCAGTCTCCCGCTGGCAACGGCGGCTACGCGGTGCAGATGACGTATCAGGTGCCCGCTGGCGCGGAGTGGCGCACGGTGACGGTGGATGGCACGGCGGGCGGCGAGGCGGGCTTCGGCTACTTCGTGGCCCACGAGCTGTACCGCACCTTCGACGACGGCACGTCCGGCACCATCGCGGGTCGGCATGGCGAGGACGACTCGCCGCTGGGGCTGGGCTTCCCGGTGGAGGCCTCGCGCTCGGAGATAGCGCCGGCGTCCACCTCCGCCAGCCACCGCTTCACGCTGCGGTATCCCAAGTGGGGCACGCGCGCCGCCATGGCCAACGTGACGGAGGCGACGGCGGCGGCGGACGCCGCGCACCAGAAGTTCATGGTGCCCGTCACCATCCACTGGGTCTTCCAGAAGGGCACGGACTTCCCGCGCATCGACACGCGGATGGACCTGAGCGAAGCCACCGCGGGCCAGTTGTCCTTCGACATGCGCGGCCCCTACGGCGTCGTCGAGTTCGCGGACGCCACCGCCAGCGCCACGCTCAACAACGTGCAGTGGGGCGACTCCCTCCACCACTTCACGACTGGAGTGGCCGCCGCGGGCGCGCTCACCACCGAGGCGAACTGGACATGGAACGAGCCCATCGGCAACACACGCAAGTACCACGCGCTGCTGGCGCGGCACCCTGCCTCCGGCGTGCTGTATGAGCTGGGGCTCGTCGAGCTGAAGCTCGGCCAGGACACCGGGCTGGTGTACGGCGGCTACAGCCTCAACACCGGGACGACGCGAGCGGCCTCGGGGCGGGCGCTGCTCAGCGGGGGCTTCTCCGCGGGCGAGTGGCCCTTCCAGTCCGCGCAGTACAGCGGGCTGTCGGCCGCGACGCCGGTGACGGGCAAGAAGTTCGCCTGGGGCAGCAGCCCGTTCTATGGCTCCGCGCTGGGCTCCGTGTACTTCAACGCCGGCGCCTCGCTCCCCATCACCGCGTTCCCCGCGAGCCGCGCGCTCGTGTACCGGACGTGCCTGGTGCTCGGCGTTTCGCCGTACACGGACGCGGCCCCGAAGTCGCTCGCTCGGCTGACCGCGGAGAGCGCCACGCCCAGCTGCGCGACGGACGCCCCGCTCTGATTCACCGGGAGCGGTGACGCCTGGGAGAGGTGGCTTGCGCCCTCGCCTGGGCGCAGAATCGCGGATGGGCCGGTGCAATCGCGCCAACGCCCGTCCGTAGCACCACCACCCCGCACGGCCGCCCATGACCGAATCGCCTAACGCCCTCACAGCCGCGCCCCGCGACGGGGGCTTCCTGTCGCGCCTGCCCACGGTGCTGCAGCCGCACCGGAGCCTGCTCACCTACTACCTCGCCAGCGCGCTGCTGGCCGGGCCCGGCTTCCCCATCCTCGGGCTCATCCGCTACTTCAAGTTCCAGACGCTGCGCTACACGCTGGACGACGAGGGCATCACCGTCCGCTGGGGCATCCTCTTCCGGCGGGAGGTGTCCCTCACCTACGCGCGCATCCAGGACATCCACCTGTCCAGCAACCTGCTGGAGCGCTGGCTGGGGCTGGCGCGCATCCAAATCCAGACGGCGAGCGGCAACTCACAGGCGGAGATCACCATCGAGGGCGTTCCCGCCTACGCGGCCATGCGGGACTTCCTCTATTCGCGGATGCGCGGGAGCCGGGAGCGGCCCACCCCCACGCAGGAGAGAGCGCGCGCCGTGCCCGAGGGTGACCCTGACGCGCTGGCGGCCACGCTCCGTGAGATTGCCGAGGAGGTGCGCGCCCTGCGGCTCAGCCTGGACAGCGGCGCCACGCGGGAGAAGCAGGATGTCTGACACGCGACACGCCTGGCTGCTGCGCCTGCTCAAGGTCCCGCCCGCGCCACACATCCCTGAAGGGAGAATGGTGCGCGTCTTCCGCGCCGCGCCCCGGCATCGCCAGTACCAGTTGCTTCACTGGGCACTGAAGCAGGTGGGGCTGACGGTGAGCTTGCTCTTCGGCTGGGTGGCGCTGAGGCGGTTCGTCCCGCACCTGCCCTTCCGCTGGGCAGAAGAGGTCGTGTGGGTCGTCGAGGCCTTCGCCTGGCTCGCCTTCATCGTGCAGCTTCCCATCAGCTTCCTGGTGGCGTGGCTCGACTACGAGTTCCGCTGGTACATCCTCTCCGACCGGAGCCTGCGCATCCGGGAAGGGCTCGTCTCCCTCCAGGAGAAGACGATGACCTTCGCCAACATCCAGCAGGTCTCCATCCGGCAGAACCCGCTCCAGCGGGTGCTCGGCATCGCCAACGTGAAGGTGGAGACGGCGGGAGGCGGCGGCCGCGGCTCGCAGGAGGCGGACGCCGCGCACACCGAGGGCCTGCACGAGGCCCACTTCCGAGGCGTGAACAACCCGGAGGAGATTCGCGACGTCATCATGACGCGCGTGCGCATGCACCGGGACGCGGGGCTGGGCGAGCCGCAGCCTCCCGAGCCGGCCCTCCCTCCGTCGGCTCCACCCTCGGCCACCACGCACGCCGCCGCCCAGGAGCTGCTGGCCGAGGTCCGTGCGCTCCGAAGCACCTGGTCCAAGCAGGGCCCAGCGGAGTCCTGAGCCCGCGGCCCCGTCCCCAGCAGCCGCGAGGCGCGCACGGCGAGGTGTCCGCGGCAGGCACGGCGCTGCCCTGGGGGCAGCGCCGCTCCGCGCCTCAGCTCCGCAGGCCGGGCGCTTCCTGGCCGGTGCGGGCCACGTACTCGGTGTAGCCGCCGCCGTACTGGTGGATGCCCTCGGGCGTCAGCTCCAGCACGCGGTTGGACAGCGCGGCCAGGAAGTGACGGTCGTGGGAGACGAACAGCATCGTCCCCTCGTAGCGGGAGAGCGCCGTAATCAGCATCTCCTTCGTGGCCATGTCCAGGTGGTTGGTGGGCTCGTCCAGCACCAGGAAGTTCGGCGGGTCGAAGAGCATCTTCGCCATGACGAGCCGGGCCTTCTCACCGCCGGACAGCACGCGGCACTTCTTCTCCACCTCGTCACCGGAGAAGCCGAAGCAGCCGGCCAGCGCCCGCAGCGAGCCCTGCCCCGCGCGGGGGAAGGCGTCCTCCAGCGCCTGGAACACCGTCCGCTCGCCGTCCAGCAGGTCCATGGCGTGCTGCGCGAAGTATCCCAACTTCACGCTGCCACCCAGCGCCACGTTGCCCGTGTCCGGCTGCGTGGCGCCCGTCACCAGCTTCAGCAGCGTGGACTTGCCCGCGCCGTTGACGCCCATGACGGCCCAGCGCTCCGTGCGGCGCACCAGGAAGTCCAGCCCCTCGTAGATGGTGCGGCTGCCGTAGGCCTTGTTCACGTTCTTCAGGCTCACCACGTCGTCGCCCGAGCGCGGCGCCGGCTGGAATTCGAAGAGCACCGTCTGGCGCCGCTTGGGCGGCTCCACGCGCTCAATCTTCTCCAGCTTCTTCACCCGGCTCTGCACCTGCGCGGCGTGCGAGGCGCGCGCCTTGAAGCGCTCGATGAACTTCAGCTCCTTGGCGAGCATGGCCTGCTGGCGCTCGAACTGCGCCTGCTGCTGCTTCTCGTTCATCGCCCGCTGCTGCTCGTAGAACTCGTAGTCGCCGGTGTAAGTCGACAGCGAGCCGCCGTCGATTTCGACCACCTTGTTCACGATGCGGTTCATGAACTCGCGGTCGTGCGACGTCATCAGCAGCGCGCCGTCGTAGTTCTTGAGGAACTCCTCCAGCCAGATGAGGCTCTCGATGTCCAGGTGGTTGCTCGGCTCGTCGAGCAGCATCGCGTCCGGGCGCATCAGGAGGATGCGGGCCAGCGCCACGCGCATCTTCCAGCCGCCCGACAGCGCGCCCACGTCGCCGTCCATCATCTCCTGGGTGAAGCCCAGGCCCGCCAGAATCTCCCGCGCGCGGCCCTCCAGCGCGTAGCCGCCCAGCTCCTCGAAGCGCCCCTGGACCAGGCCGTAGCGCTCCACGAGCTTGTCCATGTTGTCCGCCTGGTCCGGGTCGGCCATGGCCGCCTCCAGCTCCTTCAGCTCGGCGGCCACCGTGCTCACCGGGCCCGCGCCGTCCATCACCTCGGCGGCGGCGCTGCGGCCCTCCATCTCACCCACGTCCTGGCTGAAGTAGCCAATGGTGACGCCCCGGTCGACCGCGACCTGGCCCTCGTCGGGGTGCTCCTGGCTGGTAATCATCCGGAACAGCGTCGTCTTGCCGGCCCCGTTGGGACCGACGAGGCCCACCTTCTCCCCCTTGTGGAGCGCCGCGGAGGCCTCGATGAAGAGAATCTGCTGGCCGTTCTGCTTGCTGATGTTGTCGAGACGAATCATGTGCGTGCGGGGGGCCCGGAAGCGGGTGCGGCGCCCTTATGCCACGTAGCGCGCCCCGGGAAGAATGTTCCGAACCCGTAGAAGGCGACTTCTCTTGCATGGGAGCGGACAGGCAGGGAAGCCCCCGGCCCCAGGCTGGAAGTGGGACCTGCCCCTACGGGCGCGGTGACATAGAGTGCAGCGCCGTGCTGACCGTCGACGCCCACCCCTCCCTGGACACCCTGACCTTCACCACCACCTTCCCCGGGCCGCTGGGCGGGCTGCCCTCCCCGGAGTGGCTGGTGGCGCTGCTGAGGCCCGGCGCCACCGCGCCCCTGTCCAGCGACGACACCGTGCGCGGCGCCATCCGCGACATGCTCCGCCACGGTGGCTACAAGCCCACCGGGCGTGGCAAGCCCGCGTCGGAGTACCTGGTGCGCGCCTCGGGTGACGGCTCGCTGGGCGCCATCAACCTGGCCGTGGATGCCTGCAACGCGGTGTCCCTGCACAGCGGCCTGCCCATCAGCGTGGTGGACCTGGAGCGGGCCACCGCCCCCTTCCGCGTGGGCGTGGCGCCGGAGGGCGCGCAGTACGTCTTCAACGCGTCCGGGCAGAGCATCGACCTGGGGGGCCTGCTGTGCCTCTTCGACGCGGCGGGGCCCTGCGCCAACGCCGTCAAGGACGCGCAGCGCACCAAGACGACCGCGGACACCCGCCGCACCCTCACCGTGCTCTGGGGCGCCAAGGCCCTGGGAGCGCGCACCGCCCAGGCCTTCGACTGGTACCGGGAGCTGCTGGCGCGCGCGGGGGCCACGGTGGAGCGCCTGCCCTGAGCCGCGCCGTCGCCCTTGAAACATGCCGGCCGACGGTGCAGACCCGGGGCATGGCGGGACTGAAATCCAGCAGGTGGGCGCTGCTGCTGCTCGCGTGGCTTCATGCGACAACGGCGGCGGCGCAAATCATCAACGTCCAGGGGTTGTTCGACGAGAACACGGGCCCGGGGCGCTCGGCCGCCGTGGATTTGGGCGCGGACTGGCGCACGGGCAGCATCGACCTCTTCAGCTTGCGCGGCGCCCTGGTGGGCCAGTGGCGCACGGAGAATCACACCTGGATGGGCGTCGTCCGGGGGGAGTACGCCTTCGCCGCCGATGAGGTCATCGTCAGCAAGGTGCTGGAGCACGTCCGCTACCGCTACCAGTTCACGGAGCGGCTCTCCGGCGAGGCGTTCCTCCAGCACGAGTTCGACGAGTTCCGCCGCATCCAGTTCCGGGCCCTGCTGGGCGCCGGGCCCCGGGTGAAGCTGCTGACGGACAAGAAGGCCACGCTGGTGGTGGGGCTCGCCCTGATGCTGGAGCACGAGCGCATCCGCCGGGACGCCGAACCCGACGCCGGGACGTTCCGCACCGACCCGCGCCTGTCCAGCTACATCCTGGGGCGGCTGGAGCTCATGGAGAACGTCGCCCTGGTGCAGACGCTCTACGCCCAGCCCCGCGTGACGAACTTCGCCGACGTCCGCCTGCTCAACGACACCATCTTCGAGGTGAAGCCCAACGAGCGGCTCACCGTCAGCATCGGCTTCAACCTCGCCTTCGACAACTCCCCGCCCCTGGCCGTCCCCAAGCTCGACACCCAGCTGCGGACCTCGGTGGGCATCCGGCTGTAGCGCCCCCGGCGGGCCCGGCGCCGCCCGGGGGAGATTGTCACCCGGGCGACAGCAGCCAGCGCTCGCCCGCCTCCCCGCCCCTGCCCGGCGGCGCCCGGTTGTTGGCAACCGTCTTGCTACCGTGCCTCGCAGGGCAACAACAGGGTGGCGAGGCCGGCGATGACGGAACTGTATGTGGAGTGCAAGGACACGGTGGCGAAGGCAGTGACCCTCTTCCCGAAGGACACGGTGGTGAGGGCGCTGTCACTGATGCAGCGGTATGGCTTGAGCCGACTGCCGGTGGTGGACGACGTGCACGGTGAGCTCATCGGCGACGTGACGGCCGACGACCTCACCCGGGTCTGGGAGCACGCGCCGCTGGCCTGTATGTCGGAAATTCTTTCACTGAAATCCCTGCGGGATGAGGACCTGGAGGACGCCACCCGCTGGGGGCCGCGCATCACCCTGGTCTCCCCGCTGGTGGACGTGTACCAGACCAGCAAGCGCTGGGTGCAGTAGGCGCGGAGGTACGGATGAAGGCGCTCAGCCGAGCACGGGCGTGAGCGCCTTCATCCACACCACCACGGCGGCGGCGCCCGCGTCCGGTACACCGACGGCGCGCGCGCCCAGGTAGCTGGCGCGGCCCAGGCGCGGCTGCATCCGGGACGTCGCCTCCTCTCCCGCCTCGGCCGCCTGCACCGCCGAGGCCCAGGCCTCGCGAGCCCCCTGCCCGCCGCGCACCGCCTTCGCGAACGCATCCGCGGCGGGCCGAAGCGCATCGAGCATGGTGCGATCTCCAGGCCGCGCACCGCCCAGCTCCGCCACGGCGCTGACGGCCAGGTCGAAGGCCTCGGCCCACGCGGAGGCATCCGCGGGCCCCTCCGCCAGCCGGCGCGCGGCACGCAGCAGCGCCGTCGCATAGAAGGGCCCCGAGCTGCCGCCGATGCTGCGCCGGAGCGCGTTGCCGAGCGCCGTCAGCGCGCGCTCGGGGCGGGTCCACGCGTCCTCCGGCAGGGCGCGAATCGCCTCGGCGCCACGCACCAGACTGAGCCCCAGGTCACCATCGCCCGCGGCGCTGTCGAGCGCTGTCAGCCGAGATTCGGACAGCTCGAACGCCTCCGCCACCCGCAGGACTGCCTTCCGGAAGCGGTCCATCCCTGGCAGCGGCGCCTCCGCCGGGGGTGATGCCGACGTCGAAGCAACTGAAGGCCGGTACACCCCCGGCTCCTTCGGCAGCCGTCCCGCGCCGGGCCACGCGGGCGCATCCACCGCCGCATCCAGGCGGGCCAGCCGCGCGTCGTCCACCTTCAGCAGCGTCAGCGAGCAGCCGGGCATCTCCAGCGCGGAGAGGAACGTCCCGCTCCACGCGCGCTCCACGCGGATGCCGCCCTGGCGCAGAACGGCCAGCGCGTGCCGGGCGACGATGGCCAGCTCCATGGGCGGCGTGCCGCCCAGTCCGTTGACGAGCAGCACCACCCGGTCTCCCGAGCCGATGCGCCGGTCCTCGACGATGGTGGTGAGCAGCGTGTCCACCAGGCTGTCCGCCGTCTGCATCGGCGCGCGGCGCACGCCCTGCTCGCCGTGGATGCCCAGGCCCAGCTCGATTTCGTCCTCCTCCAGCGTGAAGCCCGGCTTGCCCGCCGCGGGCACGGTGCAGGGCCCAAGGGCCACGCCCATGGTGCCCAGCGCCTCCGCCGCCGCGGTGGCCTCGCGGAGGACGTCCCGCAGCGACGCGCCCGAGGCCGCCGCCGCGCCCGCGACCTTGTGGACCAGCACCGTGCCAGCGATGCCCCGGCGCCGCGCGGGCTCCACCGTGTCGTGCAGGGACACGTCGTCCGCCACCACCACCAGCTCCACGGGGATGCCCTCGGCGCGCGCCAGCTCGGCGGCCAGCCCGAAGTTGAGCCGGTCCCCGGTGTAGTTCTTCACGACGAGCAGCGCGCCCGCGGGCCCCGCGACGGCGCGGATGGCGGCCAGCACGGCATCGGTGCTCGGCGAGGTGAAGACGTCACCCGCCACCGCCGCGTCCAGCATGCCCGCGCCCACGTAGCCCGCGTGCGCCGGCTCATGGCCACTGCCACCACCGGAGAGGACGGCCACCTTGCGCGCGCGGACGTCGGACGGCGTGTCGGCGCGGAGCACCACCAGCTCCCCTTCCAGCAGCACCTGTCCGGGGGCGAGCGAGACCAGGCCCTCCAGCAGCTCCCGCACCACCGCGCGAGGGGCGTTGACCAGCTTCTTCATGAACGTGTCCTCTCTCAGACGCCGTTGAAGAAGTCGACGACGCCCGTCTCCAGCGAGTACTCGGCGCCGACGATGCGCATGCCTTCCTCCCGGCACAGCCGCTCCAGCAGGCGGCTGCCATGGCGGAGATGGTCGCAGGAGTTGCGGATGTTGGCGCGGACGGACTCCTTCAGCAGGAACTCCGGGTCCGCCTTCGGCCCGGCGGCGCTCACCACCGTCGTCACCGGCTCGCGGCAGCGCTCCACGATGTCGCGGATGTTGTCGGACGCCGCGCCCGTGCCGTTGCGCACGGAGTCCAGCGTGGCCTTGATGGCGCCGCAGTGCGAGTGCCCCATCACCACCGCCAGCCGCGTGCCGAACTCCGCCGCCGCGAACTCCACGCTGCCCACCAGCGACGGCGCGACGACGTTGCCCGCCACGCGGATGACGAACAGGTCACCCAGCCCCTGGTCGAAGATGTACTCCGACGGCGCGCGCGAATCGGAGCACGAGAGGATGATGGCGAAGGGACTCTGCCCCGCCACCAGCGCCTGCCGGGCGGAGCGGCCGAGCGGGTTCTCCACGCTGCGTACGTTCATGACGAACCGCTGGTTGCCCTCCCGAAGCTGCGCGAGGGCGTCCTGGGCGGACAGGGGTGGCGTCGGAGCGGTGGGCATGGCGCGGGTCCTCGCGGGCGGGTGAAGGAAAAGGTGGCAACCCAGCGGAGCGCTATACACCAGCCAGGCGGCCAGGGGGCGGGCCGTCCCACCGCTTCAACACGGGAGTTCGGCTGTCAGACACCGAGCGCGTCGCGGATGTGCTTCACGATGTCCGCTGGCGGCGGCGTCACGTCCACGCTGAGCGCGCGCGAGGGCAGCTCCATGGTCGCCATCTGACTCTCCAGCAGGGACGCGGGCATGAAGTGCCCCTGGCGCTGCGACATCCGGCGGGCGAGCACCTCATGCGGCGCGTGCAGGAACACCCACCTCACGTGCGCGGGGTCCAGCTCCTCCAGCAGCGTGCGGTAGGCCTGCTTGAGGCCGGAGAACGCCATCACCACGTCCTCGCCCCGCGCCAGCGCCCGCGCCACTTCATCGCGCAGCTTGCGCAGCCAGGGGGCGCGGTCCTCGTCCGTCAGCGGCGCGCCCGCGGCCATCTTCATCACGTTGGAGCGCGGGTGCAGGTCATCCGCGTCGACGAAGCGCCAGCCCAGCTCGGCCGCCAGGGTGCGGCCCACCGTCGTCTTCCCCGCTCCGGACACCCCCATGATGATGACGACCATTGACGCGACTCCTCCTGGCTCCGGGGCCCTCTGACACATCGTGGGGTTCCCAGCGGCCTCGCGCCACCCCTTCCGAGGCGGAATGCCCACCGCATCACGTCCCGGAACGTCGGACCCAGGGGGTATGCTTCATCCCATCGCCGCCCGGGATGCGGCGCGGAGGGTCGGTCATGGCGGACATCGCGGACGGGGAGCAGGTCTCGGTTCAGGGCTCGGGCTCCAAGCCCTACATCCTCAAGAACACCGGCGGTGTGTATTCGTGCTCGTGTCCCGCCTGGCGCAACCAGTCGGTGGCCATCGAGCGGCGCACCTGCAAGCACCTGCGGCGCGTGCGCGGAGACGACTCGGAGAACGCGCGCCTCGGCGGTGACGCGTCCGGCGCTCCCGCGGTCCCCGCTCGCCCGGCGAGGAGCACGTCATCCGGCGACGACACCCAGGCCCCGCCCCTGCTGCTGGCCCAGTCGTGGGAGAACGACGTGGACCTCACCGGCTGGTGGATGAGCGAGAAGCTGGACGGCGTGCGCGCGTACTGGGACGGGAAGCAGTTCTGGTCGCGGCTGGGCAACGCGTTCCTCGCGCCGGAGTGGTTCACCGCGGGGCTGCCGGACTTCCCGCTCGACGGTGAGCTGTTCGGCGGGCGCAAGCGCTTCCAGCGCACGGTGAGCGTCGTCCGCCGGCAGGACCGCAGCGACGACTGGAAGGAGCTGGCCTTCGTCGCCTTCGACGCGCCCGGCGTGGAGGGCACCTTCGAGGCGCGGCTGGAGCGCTGCCGGCAGTGGATGGAGGAGGCGAAGCCCCCGTATGCGCAGTGGCACGCCCATGCGCGCTGTGACGGCACGCCGCACCTGCGCGCGGAGCTGGCGCGCGTGGAGGCGCTGGGTGGAGAGGGCCTCATGCTGCGCCAGCCCGGCTCGCGCTACGAGGCGGGCCGCTCCCACACGCTGCTCAAGGTCAAGAGCTTCAAGGACGACGAAGCGCGCGTGGTGGGACACGTCGCGGGCGCGGGTCGCCACAAGGGCCGCCTGGGCGCGCTGGAGGTGGAGCTGCGAAACGGCACGCGCTTCAGCGTGGGCACGGGCCTGTCGGACGCGGAGCGCGCATCGCCGCCCCCCGTGGGTGCCATCATCACCTTCCGCTACCAGGAGCTGTCCAACGACGGCGTGCCACGCTTCCCGTCGTACGTGGGTGTGCGCGTCGACGCCGCCCCCTTCGCCGCGCGCTGAGGCCAGCCGTCCCACGGCAGGAGTCACCGGTCCGCTGGTCGACGGAGCGGCGCCGCATTGCCACCTGACAGACGGTGCGTGCCCGGGGTGATGCGCGCCCGGGCGCCACCCTGGTGTCTGCTTCAGGGAACCATGCACTGCGAGCTCTGTCTGACCGAGCATCCCTACGAGGTGGCGTGTGGCGGCGAGCCCTGGACGCAGGTGTACCTGTCCACGGGCGACGAGGAGGCCCCTCCCGTGGACCTCACGGGCCAGACGTTGGGGAGTTACCGGCTGGTCCGCCGGCTGGGCGCTGGAGGGATGGGCACCGTCTACCTGGGCGAGCAGACGCGCATTGGCGCGCGGGTGGCGGTGAAGGTGCTGCACCCCCACCTGGGCCGGGACGAAAGCCTGCGCGCGCGCTTCTACGCGGAGGCACGCACGGTCAACGTGGTGGGCCATCCGAACATCGTCCACATCTTCGACATCAATGAGGCGCCCGGCGGCCTCCACTACTTCGTCATGGAGTACCTGGAGGGCGTGCCCATGTCGAACCTGCCCCGGCCCATGGTGCCCGCGGCGTTGGTCTCGCTGCTGGCGCAGGCGTGTGACGCGCTGGACGCGGCGCACCGGTGCGGCGTGGTGCACCGGGACTTGAAGCCAGACAACCTCTTCGTGGTGCGGCACGCGGGGGAGCCGCCGTCGCTGCGCGTGCTGGACTTCGGCGTGGCCAAGGCGCGCCGTCCCCACCCGGGCGAGGATGAGACGGCGGCGGGCATCGTCCTGGGCACGCCAGCGTACATGGCGCCCGAGCAGTCCGCGGGGCAGCCGGTGGACGGACGCGCGGACATCTACGCGCTGGCGGTGACGGCCTACTACCTGTCCACGGGGCAGCTCCCCTTCGAGCGGGGGCAGATGGTGGAGCTGGCGCTGGGCACGGGCCCGGTGGGCGCGCCGCCGCCGCACCTGCTGGTGCCCGGGGTGCCGCCCGCGCTGTCGGAGGTGCTGCTGCGCGCGCTGTCGCGCCGCTGCGAGGACCGCTACGCCACCGCGCTGGAGTTCAAGGAGGCCCTGCTGCTGGCCGCCGCCCAGCCGCTGGCGGACGCCCTGTCACCCCAGACGCCGCCGCCGCGCAGCCACACGCCGGTGCCGTCCCTGGCGTGGCTGGACTCCGAAGGCCCCGCGACGGAGCCCAACATGCTCACCCCGCCCCTGACGTGGGTGGCGCGCGTGCGGCGCCGCTCCGGCGCGGGCGACGTGGAGGTGCTGTGCACCGAGCTGAGCCGGGGCGGGCTCTTCCTGTGCTGCGCGGACCCCTTCCCGCGCCTGTTCAACCGGCTGGAGTTCACCCTGCTGCTGGCCGGCGAGCTGGTGGAGTGCGCGGGCGAGGTGGTGCGGCACGTGGACGCCGCCCAGGCCCAGACGTGGGGCATGTTGTCCACGGGCGTGGGCGTGCAGTTCATCAACCCGTCCGCCCGGCTGTGCGAGCTCATCCGCCGCGTGCAACCCCACCGGCTGACCACGCCCGCGTCCACGTTGATGCGGGCGGAGGTGGTGCTCTGACGCGGGCCAGGCGTCACTTCACCGTGAAGGTCCGCGACGCGCCGGAGTAGGGCCGCACGTTGCCGTCCCAGCCCGACTTCCAGTGGCCTTCGTGGACCAGCCGGTAGGTGCCCGGCGCCGCGTCCTCCGGGATGTCCCACGTCACGGTGACGTGGGAGCACGCCAGCGTGGGCACGCAGTTCTCGCGCTTCCATTGGTAGCGCGTGGCCGGGTCCGCGTCGGTGGCCACGTCCGTCCAGGCGCCGTCCGGCTCGCGCCGCTGCACGCGCAGGAAGGTGTCCTCCAGGCGCAGGTCATTCTTGGGGTGCCCCCCCCAGAAGGTGGCGCGCGCCGTGTCGCCGAGCGAGTACGCGGGCTGTGCGTCGGTGACGACCTCGCCGAAGTCCACCCACAGGAGCTTGTCGTCGAACACCACGCCGGGCTGCAGGCTGAGCTGCTCCTCGCGCAAGTCCCTGGGCGTGGGCCCGGGCGGCACACCGGCCCCGTCCCGCAGCGAGGTGGCCAGCAGGTGGAAGTGCTGCTGAAGGGCCGCCAGCGTCCACGGGCCGAAGTGCGTGGAGGCGCCTTCATAGTCCTGGCGCGCGTACTCCTCGCGGGTGGCCACGTAGCCCGAGTAGGCATTGGACAGGCCCGCGATGACGACGTCCGTCACCCCCGTGGGCGCCAGCGCCCTCTCCACGGTGTCGCGCAGGCGGCGTCCCGCCATGGTCGTCAATTCGAAGGGCACCGCCACCAACGCCAGGTTGCCAATGGTGACCAACTGCAGGGGCAGCACCTCCGGTGTCCATGGATAAGGCCGCATGCCGCCCGTCTCCAGGACGATGGGCTTCTCCGCCTGACACGGCGTGGTGGTGAGCGAGCAGCTGAATTGCCCCCAGGCATTCTGACCGGCGGCGCAGGTGACGCCCTCCACGCCGACGCCCGGCCCGTCCTCCGCTCCCGCCAGCATGGACACGCCGATGGCGGCCGGGCAGGTGGCTCGGGGCGCGCCGTCCGCGAAGGAGGGCGCCACGTCCACCGCGTCCATCTTCACGTAGACGTGTCGGTAGTCCACGCCGCCCGTGAGCGGCGTCTTCGCCTCCGCCCACAGCTTCGCGGCGAAGTCGTACTGCTTGCGACCGGAGAGGTCCGTGTCCTCGAAGTCATCGGCGCCGCCGCCGTGGGTGCCGCCCAGGATGTTGGGCGTCACGTCGCCCTCGTTGGCGTTGGCGAAGGCGGCGACGAAGGCGCCACTGTCTCCGTCCCCCTGCGCCTGCTCGGCGAGGTACGAGGCCAGGCCCTTGTTGTCGCCACTGATGAGGGTGTTGCCATTACCCATGGACGTGGCGTGCACGGCGAACCAGTTGATGAGCCCCACGTCTGCGCCATCCGCGCGGGTGAGGCGCAGCAGCGTCATCCGCGTGTCCACGTCGTGCGCGTAGCGGGCGCGCTCATCGGCCGGGTTGAGCAGGTAGGCGTTGGGAGAGCGGTTGCGGCTGGCCCCGAGCAGCTCCCCGGAGGCCACGCGCAGCGAGCCCCCGGCGAGCCGCTCATGCGCCTGGACGATGGAGGCGACGATGCCGGCGACGATGGCCTCGAAGTTCCGTGGCGAGAAGCCCAGCGTGGTGAGGTTGTAGAAGGTGTAGTGCGAATAGCCCCCCGGCCCGGAGTGGGTGTGGGTGGCGCTCAGCAGCACGTTGTCATCGGTGTACAGGTCGCCGTAGCGCGCGCGCAGCCGCTCCACGACCTGCTGCTTCACCGCCTGGAACACCATGCCCAGGTCCGCGCTGACGAAGGCCACCCGCTTGCCGTTGCAGGGCGAGGCGATGACGAACGCGCGCGAGCGCAGCCGCTGGTGGATGCCGGTGGTCTGCTGCTCCACCATGCCGTAGCCCATCATCCCCACCTCGGCGGCGGGGCCGGTGATGTCGGCGCTGCCCGCGCCCAGCAGGAAGTCCCGCGCGTCCTCGCACGCGCCCGTCAGGCCGGACGCGGAGGACTCGGGGTGCGGAGAGGTCCGCCAGGGCTGGTGAGCCGCCTGGGCGCCCGTCGCGAGCACGAGCAAGAGCGCCAGCAGGTGCCGGACGAAGTAGGTGCGCATGGCCTGCCTCCAAGGCGCCAGGGGACATACCCCCGGAGTGGAAGTGGATAACGCTTCAGGGCGGACGCGCAGTACCGGAAGAAAGAGCCGTCGAGCGGGCTACAGTCCGCGCGAGGGCCGGAGGTGACGCCGGCCCCCCCAGCGCTCACGCGCCCGGCCGGTTCGCCGGGGTCTTGGACGGCGCGGCGCTGAGCGCCACGCGGAAGGTGGTGCCCGCGCCCACCGACGACTCCACGGAGATGTGGCCGCCCAGCGCCGTCACAATCGTGTCGCAGATGGACAGGCCCAGGCCGGTGCCCAGGCCGGAGGACTTGGTCGTGAAGAAGGGGTCGAAGATGCGGCGCAGATGCTCCGGGGGAATGCCCTGGCCCGTGTCGCTCACCACCACCAGCACCCGGCCGCCCACCTCCGCGCGGGTGGTGAGGCGGATTTCGTTCGTCTCCGAGTTGCCCTCTTCGATGGCGTGCGCGGCGTTGATGAGGAGGTTGAGGAACACCTGGAACAGCTTGCCCTCGTTGCCACGCACGAGCGGCACCTCGCCGTAGTCCTTCACCAGCCGGGCGCGGGCGCGCACCACGCTGGCGGCCATCTGCGACACGGATTCGAGCACCGCGTGGACATCCACCGACTCTTCCTTGCCGTCCTCCACGCGGGAGAAGACGCGCAGCTGGCGGACAATCTGGCGCATGCGCTCGGCGCCCTCCCGGGCGTCGTCGAGCACCTGCCGCAGCTCCACCAAATCCTCCGGAGAGAGCATCCGGGGGCGCACGCCGCCCACGGCGCTGTGCAGGTAGTCCAGGTTGGACAGCACGTAGGCCAGGGGGTTGTTCAGCTCGTGGGCGATGCCGGCGGCGAGCAGGCCCATGGAGGCCATGCGGTCGGTCAGCATCAGCTGCGCCTGGGTGCGCTTGCGCTCGGTGAAGTCGCGCGCCACGGTGATGCGCGCGGGCGAGCCGTCCAGCACCACTGCCAGCGTCACCAGGTCCGCCACCACCACCTCGCCGTCGCTGCGCACCAGTGGCATCTCCACCACGCGCGCAGCGCTCTTGCCCTCCAGCGCCTGACTCAGGTGGAGCTGCGCGGCGCCCCGGTCCTCGGGACGGACCAGGTCCAGCATGTGGCGGCCCACCAGCTCCGTGGCGTCGCGGAAGCCCAGGTACTGCACCAGCGCCGGGTTGACGGAGAGCAGCACGCCGTCGCCCACGTGCACCAGCACCGGGTCCGGGAAGGCCTCGATGAGCAGGTGGACGCCGGCCTCGGTGCGCCGCAGCGTCGTCTCCGTGCGCATGCGCAGCGCGTTGGCCGTGCGCTGCTCCAGCGCCAGGGACAGCGCGCCCGACGCGCCCGACAGCAGGTTCACCTCCATGGGGCCCCAGGACTGGGGCTCGCGGCAGTTGTCGAAGCCGATGACGCCGAAGAGCTGCCCGTGGACGTGCAGGGGCAAGAGCAGCACGGAGCGGACGCCCTGCGCCTCCAGCATGGGCGCCAGCAGCTCCGTGAAGTCGCGCGGCTGGCCCTGCACCGGCTCGCCGCGCCGCAGTTGTTCGGACTGGTCGGGCTGCAGGGCCTCGTTGAAGGGCAGGCCGTGCATGTTGGGGTCCTCCAGGTTGGGAGGAATCCCCGGCGCGCACCACTCCGCGCGCTGCGACGCCAGCAGCGCGCCGTCCTCGGCGGAGTGCAGCTCGAAGATGTAGACGCGGCTGGCGGCGGAAACGTGGCCCAGCGGCTCGACGACGGCGCCGTACAGGTCGTCCGGCAGCTCGTGCCCCATCATCCGCCGCTGCACCTGCACCATGGCGTCCAGGTAGCGCTCGCGGGTGGTGACGGCCTCCTCGGCGGTGCGCCGCGACGTCACGTCCAGGAGCGTCCCAATCACCTCGCCCGGCACGGTGGCCAGGGCCCGGGCGGACAGCTCCACCCAGCGGACACCCTGGCCACCGCCGGCATCCACGCGCAGCTCCTGACGCGAAACGGGGGTGCCGGGCACGTACGCCAGCAACGCCTGGGCGCGCTCGCGGTCCTCCAGGTGGATGGCGTCCAGCAGCGCACGGCCCCGCCACGCGGCCACCGGCGCCCCGGTGAGGCGCTCCCAGGCGCCGCCCAGCACCGTGAGCCGCCCCTGGGCGTCGAGCTGGAACACCACCTCGTGCAGCAGCTCGGACAGGTGCTGGAAGCGCTCGGACTCCACCTGGCTCCCGGCGTGCGCCGCCCGCGCCTTCATGGGAGGGAGCAGGTCACACGCCACGTCTGCGGGGACCGTCCCTGAAGCCTCCCCGGGAGCGTCGATGACGGCCGCGTCCCGTTGCTCGTCTGCCACGTGCTGGCCTCCCTTGCGCCTCATCGGGGAGGGGCCGGGGCCCTGACGGCACCAACGGCTGCCGGGAGCGAATCCAGACCCTGCGGTTCCCCTCCCGTGGCGACATCGACCCGAAGCATATCGGGTCTCAAGAACTGGAAGTCAATGAAGGCGGGAGAAGTTCACGCTCCGTCTTCGGGCTCCCATCCACCCGGAGCACCTGAGCGGGGCCGCTGCCGCCGGTCCCCCACGACGCGGGCCGGCACGCCCGCGACAATGGCCCACTCCGGCACGTCCCGGGTGACGACGGCGCCCATGGCCACCACGGCGTGGTCCCCCACGGTGACACCGTCGGTGATGCCGGCGTTGGCGCCCACCCACACGTCCGCGCCAATGACGAGCCCTCGCGAGGTGACGGGCTGCTCGCGCACGGGCCGGTCCGGGGCGAGGCCGTGGTCGAAGGCGTAGAGGGTGGCCCCGGTGGCGATGCGGGTGCCCTCGCCGATGCGGATTCCCGCGGCGCCGCCGTCCAGGCTCGCCCGGGCGTTGATGCTCACCCGGGGCCCGAGCGTCACGGGGCCATGCAGGAAGACCTCCGCGGCGATGCCGCACCCCGGGCCGATGGAGACGGTGCGTCCGGGCTCGGCGAAGATGCGCGCCTCCGGGGCGATGAAGCACCCCTCCGCGATGTCCACCGTCTCCAGCTCGCGCAGCAGCGCCTGCACCTCGCGCTGCCACGCCTCCGCCCAGCCGCGGTGGCGGGGCTTGAGGACGAAGTAGAGCCACGGCATCCAGGAGAGCCGGCGCTTGTGCTGCTCACGGCGAAGCGCGTCCAGGTCCACGCCCATTCCCTATCATGCTCCGGTGGCCCGCCGGGTGGGTTCCCAGGTGAAGCGGCAGCGCTCGCGCTCCAGGGCAATGGCCTCCACGTCTCCGGCCGCGGGCTCCAGGCGCGACACCATGTCGCTCGCCTCCCACGCGTAGGGCTGAGCGTTGAGCAGGACGTGGCCGTCCACCACCGCCTGGGAGACCTCCAGGACGGGCAACTGCCCCAGGTCGCGCAGCAGCGCCTCGAAACGCCCCTGCCGCGCCGGGTCCAGGAAGCGGAAGCGCGCGCGCGCCAGCGCCGCCAGGTGGAACCACATGGGCCGGAAGGCCACGCCCGCCAGGACGAGGCGCCGGGCCATCACGAGCAGCATCTCCGTCGACTCGCGCGCCAGGCCCAGGCCCGGCACGTCCTGGCCGGGGAGCCGCGCGCGCCCCTCGCTGAAGCGCGCGCGAGGGTGACGCAGGCTGAGCCAGTTGACGAAGAGGAAGGGCTCCCCCGCCAGCACGCGGCGCTCCACGACGCAGTCCACCAGCAGGTGCTCCTGGCCCGCCGCGCAGCCGTGCACCTCCATCCGGTCTCCCTCTCCCACGGAGCCCACCTCCACGCGCAGCCGGCTGTAGCCGAGCCGCTCCACGTAGGAGAGGAGGCCGTAGCGGAAGAAGGCGTACTCGAGCGCCTGCGCCGTGTAGTAGCCGAGGATGCGCGGCTGGCGCTGGCCGCCGCTCAAGCCCAGGGAGCCCTCCAGGTCCTCCTGGGTGATGGGCTCGTCCAATGGCGTCACGCCCTCGCGCGTCAGGGAGCGGGCGATGCGCTGATAGCGCGCGCTCAGCGGGTCATAGCGCGCCTTGATGCGGCGGCCCCCCTGCCCCGCCAGGACGAGCACGGTGCCCGCGAACACCTTCCACGCGTCGCGGTGATAGCCCCCGCCCGGCAGCCAGACGCTGGGGATGCCCCGCAGCGCGCGCGCCAGGGATCTATCTCTCCGGCGGGCGCCTCTCAGGGACAGGCCCACGCGGCCAAAGCGGTCTCCCGCGAGCACGTCGCTGCCCGCGATGACGAAGGCCACGTCCGGCCGGGGCATGCGCTCCAGGAGTCCGTCGAGCAGGGCCAGGTAGGTCCTGTCGTCCGTGTCCTCGGGGACGCGCGTCTCGTCCACCTCGGGCGACAGCGCGCCCCAGTCGCTGCCGGACAGCGAGCCAATCCAGGCCCGCTGCTGGCCCGCCAGACACTCCGCCGTGCCATCCGGTGGGTGGGCATCCAAATCCAACACCACGGCCTGTCCGTCGAAGCCGTCCGCGTGGAGGGCGGCGAGCGCTATCGCGATGTCGTTCACCGCGCAGAAGCCGCCGCCGCGCGCCGGGCCGGCGTGGTGGAAGCCGCCCGCCATGTTCACCACCGGGCCCTTGCGCGCCACCGCGAGCCGCGCCGCGCCCAGCGTGCCGCCGCACACCCGCCGCAGGTTGGACAGCAGCGCGTCCACCGGCACGTCGGCGGGGTCGGTGGCGAAGATGCGCGCCAGCGTCTCCGGCTGGCCCAGCGACTCCAGGTAGGCGGCGTCATGCACGCGCGACAGCTCGGCGAGGCTCACCGGCCGCGGGTGGTGCACGTCCTGGGAGCGCAGCGCGCGGGCCTCCAGGAGATACCAGGTGGTGAAGTCCACGCCGCGCGGCTCGATGCCCACGGAGGACTCGATGCCGGTGAGGGGCAGCCGGTAGGACTCGTCGTAGAAGGCGGGCACCGGCGCGCCGCCCCCGCTCCATCGCGACAGCCAGTCCCACAGGCTCATGGGCCCATGTCTCTCACGGCGCCAGGGCTGGGACCAGGGGCCAACGGGAGGCCCAGGCACCACGGCACAGCGGAGCTTCGCGCAGTGAACGGCGCCGTGGGCGCAGACGGGCATGACGCGGGCCGCCAGAGACCTGGCGGGTGGGGCTGGGCCTTCGCGCAAGGCGCACCGCTCGCCGCGCTTCACTCCACCGGGCGCCGGGCCTCCGCGCGCAGCGCGGGGCTCCGTCGGCGGAGCATCCGCGCGCAGACCGCCATGAGCAGCGCCCACGCCAGCCCGGCCACCCAGCCGCCCAGCACGTCCGTGGGGTAGTGCACGCCCAGATAGACACGCGTCAGGCCCACGAGGAACGGCAGCAGCAGCGCCACGGTGAGGACATAGAGCTTGAGCCGCTTGCGCTCGGCGAGCTGGGCCAGCAGCGCGCCGAGCGTGAGATACACCGTGGCCGACAGCATGGCGTGGCCGCTGGGGAAGCTCTGGCTGACCACCTCCGTGAGGTGCGGCACCACGGACGGCCGAGGCCGGGCGAAGAGCTGCTTCAGCAAGACATTGAGGCCCGCGCCGCCCAGCGTCGCGCCCAGCACGAGCAGCAGCGTCCAGTAGCGCCGCACCAGCAGGAGGAAGCCGCACACCGCCACGGTGGCGAGCGTCAGCACGGGGATGCCGCCCAGCGCCGTCACGTCCTCCGCCGCGCGCCGCAGCCACCAGGGCCCCCAGGGCCGCGCCGGGTCCTCGGGGTCGCGCAGCGCCAACAGCATGCGTTCATCGAGCTGCTGCGTCTCGCCCTCGGCCACCTCGTCCGACAGGGCGATGAAGCCCAGACAGCAGACCAGCAGCAGCAGGAGCAGCCCCAACAGCCGCGTGACCGCCACATCCCATCCCGACATCCACTGCCAGAGCCTCCGCCACATGGCGGTGACTGTATGCACTCTGGCGCCTGGCGGGACGTCTCCCGCGCGGAACGTCGGCTATCCGGGCAGACGGATGCGGTCGCTGCCCGCGCTGCCGAAGGCCGCGCCGAGGATGCAGAAGCAGTGCAGGACGATGCCTGGAATGATGAAGAACCAGTAGCCGGCCCCCACCATCAGGAACCACAGGACGGCGCGCAGGAACTGGCCCTTGTAGAGCTGCCCCAGCCCCGGAATGACGAGGGACAGCACCCCAGCGATGAGGAAGTTGAAGCGGCGCTCGCGGATGAGGTCGGCCATGGCAGTCTCCAGTCCTGACCCCCATATAAAGGAGGGGCCGGGGCAGTGAAAGCCCTGGAGTGAACGGCTGGACGCTCGGGCCACGAGCGGCACGGTCTCCCCGCGCCTGGCTGCTATCACAGGGCCCCAAGGAGGCACTCCCATGGCCATCTCCACCATCGACCCGGCGACCGGCAAGACGCTGCGCACCTTCACGCCCCTCTCCGCCGAGGAGCTGGAGGGCAAGCTGCGGACGGCCGCCAACACGTTCCGCGCCTACCGTGAGACGACCTTCGCCGACCGCGTCACCTGGCTGCGGCGCGCGGCCGACCTGCTGGAGGCCGAGGCCGACCGCTACGGCCGCATCATGACGCAGGAGATGGGCAAGCCCTTCGAGGCCGCCAAGGCCGAGGCGAAGAAGTGCGCCACGGCCTGCCGCTACTACGTGGACCAGGGCGAAGCGCTGCTGCGCGACAGGCTCGTCGACATGGGCACCGGCCGCGCCTTCGTGCGCTACCAGCCCCTGGGGCCCGTGCTGGCCATCATGCCGTGGAACTTCCCCTTCTGGCAGGTGGTCCGCTTCGCCGCGCCCGCGCTGATGGCGGGGAACGTGGGCCTGCTCAAGCACGCCCACAACGTGCCCCAGTGCGCGCTGGCCCTGGAGGAACTGTTCCTTCAGGCGGGGTTTCCGCGCGGCGCCTTCCAGGCGCTGCTCATCGAGACCGCCGACGTCAATCGCGTCATCGAGGACCGCCGCGTGCGCGCGGTGACGCTCACCGGCAGCGAGGGCGCGGGCCGGGCCGTGGGCGCCGCCGCGGGCAAGGCCATCAAGAAGGTGGTGCTGGAGCTGGGCGGCAGCGACCCATTCATCGTCATGCCCAGCGCGGACCTGGAGCAGGCGGTGGAGACGGCCGTGTCGGCGCGGCTCATCAACAACGGTCAGTCCTGCATCGCCGCCAAGCGCTTCATCGTCGCCGACGCCATCTACCCCGAGTTCGAGCGCCGCTTCGTGGAGCGGATGAAGCGCGTCACCGTGGGCGACCCCATGGACGCGAAGACGGACCTGGGCCCCCTGGCGACGCGCGGCATCCGCGACGGGCTGCACGCCCAGGTGGAGGCGAGCGTGAAGGCTGGCGCGAAGCTGCTCCTGGGCGGCGAGCCCCTGGAGGGTCCGGGGAACTTCTACCCGGCCACCATCCTGGCCGAGCCGCCGCCTCAGGCCCCCGCCTTCCACGACGAGCTCTTCGGCCCGGTGGCCACGCTGCTGCGCGCGCGCGACGTGGACCACGCCCTGGAGCTGGCGAACGCGACGCCGTTCGGCCTGGGCGCGAGCGTGTGGACGCGAGACGAGGCCGAGCAGCGGCGCTTCATTGACGGCATCGAAGCGGGCATGGTGTTCGTCAACGCGCTGGTGGCGTCGGACGCCAGGCTCCCGTTTGGCGGCGTGAAGCACTCCGGCCACGGGCGCGAGCTGGCGGACGTGGGCATCCACGAGTTCGTCAACATCAAGGCCGTCCGCATCGCCGCGGCGGAGGACACGGCGCGGCAGCCTCCGCCCCGCGGCGCCATCAGCGAGTAGCGACGGGGGACTCACAGGTCCGGGGTGAGGGGTGTGCTCAGGCGCTCTCGCGCCTTGTGTGCGCGCCCTCGGAAGCGCGGGCAGACGCAGCAGTGCGCCATGAGAGCCACTCCCCCTGGGAAGTCCGAACTTCAAGACGGACACTCTTGACGAGTCCTAGGCGGGAAGCTCCACGCGAGGGCACGCTAATCTCCGCCACGGAGGAAGCGACGCTGCGGCCGGGCGCCTTCGCCTCCGTGGGCCTGAGGGTGGACACTGCGCGCGGATGCCCTGCTGTGGATGGTGGCGGTGCTGGCCACGGGATGCGCTTCTGTGCCGGAAGCGCCCGGGCCTGGTGGAGCGCTGCGCTACACGTCGCGCGAGGCAACGTCCCCCGCACCACCCGGACGCTCCGCCGTCCGCTATTTCAGGGTCCGAGGTGCACCAACGGCGATTGCGTCGCCAGGGGCCACGTCACGACGTAACGGAAGCCGGGCCTGGCGCCGTGTCTGGAGCTGCCGGGGGAGGCGCGCGGAGCGGCGCAGCGGAGCGGCAGGCAGTCCTCGACGCCATCGACGAGGTGAAGCGCGCCTTGGCGGGCAGCGAGGCCGCGCGCGCTCGACTCGCGTCGCGTCCGCCCTCCTTCGGTGGCCGGGGACTCCATGGGGCGTTCACGCGCTACCTCGACCACGGCGACAGGCAACGGGTGTGGCTCCGAGGCGCGCTGGGGCGTGCCACCGCGCTGGTGGGCGTGGCGTCACAGGTGGGGGACTCCGACATGGAGCGGGGCCTCCTCCGCATGTCGGGGCCTCGCCTCCAGGCCGCGATGTTCGGAACGCTGTTGCTGTCCGCGTGGGTAGACTTCCTTCAACTCGCTGACGCCGTGCTTCGACAGTGCCCCGCCTATAGCGTTGAGAAGCTGTTCGCGGACCTGAATCGAGTTCAAGGCTTGATGGCTCCGACGCTGGCCGACCTCGCCTCGGGGGACTCGGAGCGCGTCGAAGAGGCGGCGACCGCGATGCCCGAGTTGATGGGGAAGCTGACCCACGAGTTCGACGCGATTCATCGAGGCGCCCGCGCGGCCATGGAGAACGGCGCCAAGCTCATGGTGGCGGCGCAGGTGGTGGAGATGTTCACCATGGTTTCCACGATGAAGCTGTCACTCCCCCGGTTGCCTCCGGCTGGACCCGCGACGCTCGGCGTGGGGCTGGTGATGAGTCCGGGTGGCGTCATGGTGGGCTCGCGAATCGTCGTCTCCGCGGAGTGGGTGGAGATGCTGCGAAGGCTGGTGCAGGCGGGAGTCCTCTCCGTTCCGGCTGTGAGCGCGGCCATCCGCATTCACGGCGGACAGGTGATGATGGCCCAGGCGCACCAGGACTTGCCCAAGGGCGTGCGCGACGCGCTGGGGGACAGCCCCGAAGTGCGCGGCATGCGGGTGACGGGCAGAGCGGGCGCGGGCCTGTCCGACGCACCGAAGCACCACGTGTTACCCAAGGAGCACCGCGAGTGGTTCGAGCAGCGCGGCTTCAAGGGCGACATGGACATCGACCAGTTCTGCGTGCGGCTGGAGCAGGCCCACCACGAGGCGATTCACGGTGGGGGGAACTGGAAGCTGGGGCGGACGTGGCCTGGAGAGTGGAACCGGATGATCATGAAGGTGCTACGCGACGCAGAGGCCGAAACTGGCCGGAGGCTGAAACGGAACGAGGTCTTGAAGCTCGTCGCGAGCTATTTGAAGGAGTACGACATCCCGATGAAGTTCACCATGGGGAGGAGCCGATGACCGTCGGACGTTCATGGCTGGGGAACTGGAAGGCCCGACTGTATGAGCGAGTCCGCAAGCACGGTTACGACTCGCTCACCGCCTTTGCCGAGGCACGCCCTACCGCCTCGCTGGTTGAACTAGCCGAGGAACTTGGCAAGGACGATGTTGCCGGCGTCCAGGTGTTTGGTGGGTTGGTGGCCGAGGCGGAGCGGAGCAAGCAACTGACTCGTCTGGTGCGCGGGCAACTCGTGCGCGAACTGCACGCATATCTCCCCAATGGATGGCCGCCCGTAGAGGACGACACAAACCGCTTCGATATCGCACAAGCGCTCGCCCGCTGGAGCAGCTACACCCCAGAGACGCATGAGGAGCGCGTGAAGCAGGTGAGAGCTGCGCTCCGCGCGAGACCTCCACCGCCCGGCTGGCGCCCGCTCGGGCCCGATGACGAGCTGCTCCGGACGCTCCTTCCCGATGAGGAAGCCTGACCTCAAGCGTGTCCGCCGACGTGATATTCCGCAGTTGCATGGAAATCTTCCAACTCGCGGATACGGTCGAATTGAACAACGCATGGCTCGTCGGCCTGAGCGTGACGTTGCTGCTGCTCGCGCTCTGGGCCGTTCTCGTGGTCTCCAGTGCGCTGCTGTACCAGGGCATCCGGCTGGTGGGGGTGAAGGCGCTGGAGCAGGCGGCCGACACCCTTCGCAAGCGCGCCCGGCTGAGCGCCGCCCTCCTGTCCTTCGTGGTGGTCATCGCTGGCATCGCCGTGCTGGGCGTTTCCCTGTGGGCGAAGAAGGACCTGGCCCCCCACTTCAATGCCTTGCTCGCGGGCGTGACGGTGGAAGGGCTGGCGGCCCTGGGGCGCGGAGCGGGGCTGTTGGTGCTGTTGCTGGTGGCCGTCCTGGTGCTGGAGCGAGCGGCGCGCCGGCTCCTGGTGCGGCTCGAACGCAGGTTGAACGCCTGGCAACTGCCTCCAGAGCACAAAGCACATGCGCAGAAGGCGATGGAGCAGGGGCCTGGCTTCATCAAGCTGCTGCTGGCCTACTTCGCGGTGGGCATGGCGGTCGCCTCGCTGCAACCCCCAGCCGCGTTCGCCTGGCTCATTGACACCGTCCTCTTCGTGCTGCTGGCCATCAGCGGCGGGCGCCTGACGGTGTCCCTGCTGCACCTGATGTCTGGGCGGCTGGTCGGGACCTGGTCGGCGAAGAGCACGGCCACGAAGTACGAGGAGTACTTCATGGCCCTCATCCGGCTGCTGCCGGTGGGGCAGAAGAGCCTGGAGGCCATCGTCTACATCTCCGTGGCGACCCTCATCATCCGCCGGTTCCAGGGCCTGGAGCTCTTCGCCCCATACGGGCCGGTGCTCATCCGCGTCATCGCCCTGTTCTTCGCCGCCAGCGTCGTCGTGGAGTTCGTCCGGCTGCTCATCGCCCGGGCCTTCAAGGTGGACGGCCTCGACCTGGATGATTCGGCCCGGCGCCGCAACACCTTCGTCGCGCTCATCCAGGGCGCCTCCAAGTACCTGGTCTACTTCCTGGTGGGGATGATGGTGCTCAGCGACCTTGGCGTGGACCCCACCCCCATCCTCGCGGGCGCGGGCATCGTCGGCCTCACCGTGGGCCTGGGCTCGCAGGCCATCGTCACGGACATGGTCAACGGCATCTTCCTGCTCTTCGAGGACCAGATATTGAACGGCGACTACATCCGCATCAACGATACGGAGGGCGTGGTGGAGGAGATAACGCCTCGCATCACCCGCATCCGCGACCGCTTCGGGCGCCTCCACATCCTCCGCAACGGCGAAGTCAAGAATGTCATCAACTACAGCCGCGGCTGGACGCTGGCCGTCGTGGACATGGCCGTGGCCTATGAATGCGACCTGAAGAAGGTGATGAATGTGATTGGCCAGGTCTGCGAGCAGGTGCCCATGCTGTCGCAGGGCAAGGTGACCGAGATGCCCAAGCTGCTGGGTATCGAGAGCATGGACGAGAGCTGGATGACCCTGCGCATTGAAGCCAAGGTGCGGCCGGGGACGCACTTCGACGTGAAGCGGCTGCTCAACCGGCTGCTGTTCGAGGCCTTCACCGCCAACGGCCTGGAAATCCCCTACCCCAAGTCGGTGGAATACGAAGGGGCCTCATTGCTGCCCGCCACCTCCGCGCCGCCGCAGGAGGAGCCGCAGGCGCTCGCCGCTTCGGACCGGCACCGGTAGCCGAGCCTGCGTCCCCATGGGCCCGGATGCCCCTGACGCCATCCGCCCCCTGACACGGAAGTCGCGGCTTCCTCCCAATGCGGCACGTCGCTCCCTCGGAGAGACCCCGGCACGAGGGTTGCTCTATTGCATCCGCAACCACTCCTCAGGGGGCTCCGTGCATTCCTCGCAGTCCGTCATCGCACCTGACTCAAGGCTCCGGCGCTGGTCCATCCGCGCGGCGTTGCTCCTCGCCTGCGTGGCGACCATGGCGACCTCCCAGGACAACACCGTGCGGGCCATCCAAGCCGGGGCCCCGTTCGCCCTCACCACCGAGCAATTGAAGACGACACGCCACGTCACGGTGCGCATCGCGCCCCAGCGCGACGAGTTCTCGACCAGCGTGTCCGTAACGACAGTCATGACGGCCCAATGGGTTCCCGACACCCCTGTCCCGGGGCAGCGGCCCACGCTCCAGGTGCAATGGCCTGTCGTGGAGCCCCACGGCAACACCCATCGCGAGCGCATCCTCCTGGCGGAGAACGACAGCGCCCCCGTTGAGGCAGCCGCATACTCCTATCACCACCTCGACTGCGACGCCCAGCAGGAGTGTGTCTGGGAGGGGGAGGTGGAGTTCAGCATCGACAGCGAAAACCCGGGCACCGTCGACATGCAAGCCTGGAGCGTGGAAATCTCAATCGACCCATACAGCGGCAAGACGCTCTCCGAGCGTGACCTCTCCGTCGTCATCTCGGAGCACTGACGCATGCCCCCCACCAGGCGCCCCTCGCCGGGCAGCGCGATGTTGCATCCCCTCACCCTGGCGGCGGTGGCCCTGCTCGTCCTCAACGACCATGTGCTCAAGGCGCAGTGGCCGTCCTGGTGGACAGGAAAGCTGTCGGACGTGGCGGGGCTCGCCATGTTCCCGCTGCTGCTCCAAGGGCTGTGGGAGCACCTCGGCGCGCGGGGCCGGGAGGACTTCGAGCCCTCCCGCGCGGTGCTCCACGGCTGCGTGCTGCTGACGGGGTTGTGCTTCTCCGCCATCCAGGTCTCCGAACTCGCGGGGGATGGCTGGCGCTGGGGACTGGGCCTGCTTCAATGGCTCCCGCGAGCAATGTGGGCCCTCCTCACGGACGCCCCACGGCTTCCGCGCGTGCTCCCCGTCGCGCACGTCGCGGATGCCGGGGACCTCCTCGCGCTGCCCGCGCTGTGGGTGGCCTTGAAGGTGGGCGGGCAGCGGTGCGCACCTCGCGCCGCGCCCAACGCGGGCGCCCCGAGCAGCGCGCCCGCGTGACACACACTCCCGGCAGCTACCGCGTCCGCGTCCGGCCACCGCCGGGCGCGCCGTGGACCTCCTCCAGCGCCTGCGTCACCGCCTCCACCTCCGCCCCGAGCTGCTCCACGCTCTGCCGCAGCCCCAGCCCGGCGAGGTCCTCGCCCGCGGTGTCCGCCGAGCGCACCCGCAGCACCTGCGCGTAGAGGCCCTCCAGGGTGTAGTAGAGGCGCATGTGCTCGGCCTCGAGCCGCGTCGCCGCGGTGGCCAGCTCCGCGCGCTGACGCCGCTGCGCCTCCAGCGCGGCCAGCGCCCCGGCCAGCCGCTCCCGCACCACCGCGTCCTCTTCCGAGGCCACCCGCGCGGCCAGCGCGTCCCGCTCGGCATCCAGCCGCTGGGCCTCATCCGGTGGCGCCAGCGCCCGCAGCTCCCGCTCGCGGCGCACCAAGGCATGACAGCCCTGCCGCAGGGCCTCCACCGTGCGCTCCGGCGCATGCACCAGCTCGCGCAGCACCGCGGGCCCCTCGCGCAGGGCCTCCATCAGCCGGTCGCAGAGTGCATCCACCTTCGCCACCCGGGCGTCCACCTCCAAGCCACCCCCGGGCGCCCGCTCCGGCGCTCCGGCGTCGCGCGCGCGGGCCTCGTCACGCCGGGGACGCTCCAGGTGCTTCAACGACGCCAGGAAGAAGCCCAGGGCCACGAAAATCAGCCACCACAGTCGGCGGGGCTGCGCCAGGGCAATCAACACACACGTCATCGACGCCGTGACATAGGCGGCGCCCCGCGCGGGGTTGCGCGAGCGGCTGGACAGCGCCTCCCGCTCGGCGCGGCGGGCGGCGCGCTTCGCCTCCCGCCGCCACTGCTTCTCCCACTTCCGGCGAACCTTCCGGGGCGGCATTTGCCCGGTGCGGCGCACCCAGGCCTCCACCGCCGCGTCCTCACGCGCGCGGCCCTCCGAGAGCGCGTCCTCCAACCTGAGCAGGCGTTCATGTTGGAGACCGGAGGGTGGGGAAACCGGAGGCTGGGAACGTCCGCGAGGCACGGGGTGACGATAACGACGACACGCCCCCTCAGGGAGGGGAAGCGCGCCATTCGTCGCCTGCTGCATATGCAGCGTGCAACAAACGGAAATGCTCAACCGTTTGCATTCGTCCTGGGAAACTCCGTAGAGAATGTGCCCTGGCGGGGGGGCGAAAAAGGGGGCAGGTGCCGTGGAGTTACCGGAGGAGAAGGCGGAGAGCGCCGGGTGGGAACCCGAGAGCATCCGCGCCCTGCGAGGTGAGCAGAGCCGCGCGGCGTTCGCCCGCCTGCTGGGCGTCACCCCTCTCACCGTCTACCGTTGGGAGCTGCCGAGCGAAGCCCCCCAGGCCCGACGTCCGCGAGGCCGCGTGGCCGTGGCGCTCCGCCAGCTCGCCGCGCGAGGCGGAGCCCCCACGCCCGCCGTCTCCGCGTCCCAGCGGCAGGAGCTGCACCCCGAGGAGCTGGCCCGCATCCTCTCCAGCGTCACCCACCTGACGCGGGCCGAGTGGCGGGCCGCGGAGGAAGAGCTGCTGTCGCTGCTGGCCTCGGGCCTGCTGCGCACCGCGGGCGCGCGGGCCATGGCCGCGGTGGGCCTGGCCTACCTCCAGCGCTGGGGCCGCGAGGACAGCCGGGGCGCCTTCACCACGCTGCTGCCCCACCTGGCCTTCGCCGACGCCGGCATCCTCCCGGAGGAGGTGGAGCTGCGCGTGCTCGCCATGGCGGCCACCCTCTACGCGTCCCCGGACGGGAAGCTGTTCGACGCGAACAAGTCCGCCGCGTACGTGGCGCGCGCGGAGGCGCTGCTGGCCAACCACGACGACCCGGAGGTCCGCTGCCAGCTGCGCATGGCCGAGGTCGCCTGCGGCTTCTACCTGGGCGAGGCGGAGCGCATCACCCACGGCTCGGGGCGGCTGGCGGATGCGCTCGTGGGGGTGAAGGACCCGGCCCTGCGGCTGCTCGCCGAGGACGCCTGCGCCCACGAGGCGGCCCTGCGCGGCGAGGCCACCCTGGCCACGCGCCGCTTCCGCGAGGTGGCGCAAGGCGCGGCGCGGATGGGCTACGCCTTCCTGGAGGCGCGCAACCTGGCCTTCCTGGCCCAGCGCCGGCTGGACGAGGCCTGCGAGCCGTCCGAGGCGCTCCAACTGGTGCGCCGCGCGCGGGAGGCCGCGTATGGCGGGCGCATGGTCCGCGGCTTCTCCTTCATCTTCGCCGCGCGCGCGGAGGCCGAGGCCCTGCTGCGGCTGGCGCGCTTCGCGGAAGCCGAGGCCGTGCTGGATGAAGGGGACGCGGTGGTGGAGGAGCTGCGCTGGACGCCGCTGTACCTGACGGTGACGCGCGCGCGGCTGTACCTGCTCAGCGGCCGGTACCCGGGCCTGCGCAAGCTGTCGCGGCACCTGACGGCCTACGACGGCACCATCCAGCGGGCCCTCACCGGGGCCTATGCCCAGTTCGCGGAGTCGCTGGCCGACCTCGCCGAGGGCGACGCGGCTCGCGCGGCGGAGGGCTTCGCCGCGGCCGGGCAGCGCGCCATGGAGCTGGGCGGCTGGCCCTACCTGCGCCGCGAGTGCCTGCTGTACGAGACATATGCGCGTGTCTACGCCTGCCAGCGCGACGAGGGCCGGGTGCTGCTGCGGCGGGCGCGCGCCTTCCTGGAGCGCATGCCGTCCGCGTGGCACTCCGCCCTGCTCCACCGCTTCGAGGCCTTGCTGCACGTCCTGGACGGGCGCACCGCGGAGGCCCGGTCGCTGCTGGAGGCCGCGCTGGGCACCTTCAGCCTCACTGGCGACTTGTGCATGACCGTCTACACGCGCCACCTGCTGGCGCTGCTGGCGCGGATGGAGGGCGACCCCGCCGCCGGCGAGCTGCTGGCCGCCAGCGAGGCGGAGCTGCACCGCGTGGGCATGGTGGTGCACCACCAGCACTTCGTGCACGACGCCGTCCGCGCGCCCCACGCCACCGCCCGCGAAGCCGAGGGCGCCCCCCGCCTGGGCGCGGAGGCCCTGGTGGTGCCCTTCGAGCGGCTGTCGGTGCGCGGCATGGGCGCGCCCCTCATCCAGCGTGAGCTGCTGGCCGTGGTGGAGGGGCTCTTCCCCCACGGCGCGCCCCGGCTGGAGGAGCTGGACTCGCAGGGTCGGGCCACGCCGCTTTGCGGCGACGCCTCCGTGCCCGCCACCGAGGCCGTGGAGTTCGGGGACGGCTGTGGCCGGCGGCTCCGCCTGGGCGTCGCGGGTCACCTGCCCTCGGACGGCCGCGCGCTGCTGACGGCGCTGTCCCGGATGGGTGGCTTCGCGCTGGAGGTCGCCGCCCTGCGGGGCTTCGCCCAGGTGGACGTGCCCGCCCTGGCCAGTGACGACGCGGACGTGCGGGACGCGGACGTGCCCGGCTTCATCGCCGCGTCGTCCGCCATGCGGCGGCTGCGCTCGGAGCTGGCGAGCCTGTCCTCCAGCCGCGCCACCGTCATCGTCACGGGCGAGTCCGGCTCCGGCAAGGAGGTGGTGGCGAGGGCGCTGCACGCCTTGTCCGCGCGCTCGCAGCGGCCCTACGTGGCCTTCAACTGCGCCGCGGTGCCCCGGGACCTCTTCGAAGGGCAGCTCTTCGGCTACCGGCGCGGCGCGTACACCGGCGCGGCCACGGACCACCCGGGCGTCATCCGCGCCGCGCACGGCGGCACCCTGTTCCTGGACGAGATTGGCGAGCTCCCCCTGGAGGTGCAGCCCAAGCTGCTGCGCTTCCTGGAGAACGGCGAAGTCTTCCCGCTGGGGGAGATGCGGCCGGTGGAGGTGGACGTGCGGGTGGTGGCGGCCACGCACCGGGATTTGGGCCAGCTGGTGCGGGAGGGCCGCTTCCGCGAGGACCTCTACTACCGCCTCCAGGTGGTGCCGGTGCGCGTGCCCCCGCTGCGCGAGCGGCGCGAGGACGTGGTGGCGCTGGCCCGGCACTTCGTCCGGCAGCTCACGCCCCAGGGGCTGGAGCCGCCGCGGCTGGGGCCGGACGCCATCGCCGCGCTGATGTCACACCCGTGGCCCGGCAACGTGCGCGAGCTGCGGAACGTGATTGAGCGGTCCATGGCCTACGGGCCGTTCCCCGCGGTGCTGGGCGCGGAGCAGATGCGCATCGCGGGCTGAAGTCAGAGGAGTTTCCCCAGCCCGCGATGCGCTCCGCCCTGTTTCCCCACACCCCTGTGGGAAGCGGCTCCAGAGGTGCGTGCCCCTGGAAGAACACACCCACGGGTCGGAGAGGGGGGAAACTCCGGCCCGGGGTGCCGAGGCCACCGAAGCGGCCTCATGCGAAAGGTGCGTGTCTCCGGCGCCCACCGCGGCACCGGATGCACTGTCGGAGGTGTTAAGCACCCGGCGTGCCAATGCCCGGGAGGGTGATTGACTCAAATGGAAATCATCCGCGCGGCCGGACAGGGGGCGGGCATATCCAATGGATGCACCACGGCATCCATCTGAATCATTCCGGATACACTGGATGTCCAGCCGACCCGACAGCCGAGCAGCCTCGCTGATGGCCAGGGTGAGCGCTCCAGGGGCGTGTGGGACAGCGGCGGAGGTGGAAGTGGGTTAATGGGGAGCGCGATGACCCACGCTGCCTCGTCCCGCCGGTTCCAGGCCTTCAGCCTGGGGGTGCTTGCCTTCACGCTGGTCGTGATTCTGTGGGGTGCCTTCGTGCGCGCCACGGGCTCGGGTGCCGGATGTGGAGACCACTGGCCGGTGTGCAACGGCGAGGTCATCCCCCGAGCCCCCAGCGTCCAGACGCTCATTGAATACACGCACCGGCTGACGAGCGGCCTGGCGATGATTCTGGCGGTGGCGCTCTTCGTCTGGGCCCGGAGGGGGCACGCCCAGGGCCACCCGGTGCGGAGCGCGGCGGCCTGGGCCCTGTTCTTCATGATGACGGAGGCGCTCGTCGGCGCGGGAATCGTGCTGCTGAAGTACGTGGCGGACAACGCCTCCGTGGGCCGGGCCCTGTGGATGGGCGTGCACCTGGTGAACACCTTCCTGCTGGTGGGCGCGCAGACGCTGGTCATCTGGTTCTCCCGGGGGCGGGCCCCGTTGAGACTGAGGGGTCAGGGGCTGCCGGGCGCGCTGATGGGCCTGAGCCTCCTGGGGCTGCTGGTGCTGGGCGTGAGCGGCGCCATCGCGGCGCTGGGGGACACGCTATTCCCGTCCACCTCGCTGGCGGAGGGTTTGCGTCAGGATGTTTCAGAGACGGCGCACATCCTCATCAAGCTGCGGGTGCTGCACCCGCTGCTGGCGGTGAGCGTAGGCGCATTCCTGGTGCTGGCGTCGCGGTGGGTGGCGCGGGCGCGGCCGTCGGAGGACGTGCGCCGCGCGGCGTCCGCCATCACCGTGCTCTACGCGGTGCAGCTGGGCGCGGGCGTCACCAACCTGCTGCTGCTGGCGCCGGTGTGGATGCAGCTCGTGCACCTGCTGCTGGCGGACTTCGTGTGGATGGCGGTGGTGGTGCTGTGCGCGGGGGGACTGGCCGCGGATGCGCCGCGGGTGGTGGCGGAGACGTCGCCCGCTTCGAGCGCCGAGCCGGCTTGAGCAAACCACTCCCGTTCAAGAGGTCGGAGCAAGCACTGGTGGACAAGCGCGCGCAGGCTGCTCCAGCAGCGCCATTGGCAGCGGCACCCGCCGTGACACAGACCACCGCGACGCTTACGCCCTGGCGTCCTGCGCCGACGGCACCGCATCGGAAGCCGCCGTGTACGTCGGGGCCCTGGATGCCGCCATGGACCAAACCAGTACCACGGCTCAAGGAGACGCCGACGACGGCCGGCGTGAACACTGCCTGAACACATATGTCCAGTGCCGGCATCAAAAGAGCCGACATGGGACGGCGACTGATATGCCTGTTTCCGGTACTGCGAAGGGCAACGGCAGTGGCCCCATGAAGACTGCAGCCGCAGAAAGCGCAAGAGGCCTCCGATGCCGGTGCATCGCACTTGGCACGCCATCCGGGAGCTCAACCGCCGCGTCAACGACATGGGCGAACCGCTTGCGCTCACGGACGAACCCCGTGCGCGCCTGATTGACGCCGCATCCAACGTGGCCATCACACCCGACGCCGTCGCCCTGGCGTTCCAAAGCAACGCGAGCGCCTCTGAGCTGCTCGGAGAAGTCACAAAGCGGATCCGTGAAGGCTTATGGCGACTGTCACGAGCGCTGACCGAAGCGACCAGACGACAGGAGGCGGGCGGCTTGGACGGAGCACGCGCGCCGCTCATCGAGTTGCTCGCCATTGAAGTCGTCTCGTTCTATCGAGAGCTCGCCCAAGCCCAGCTTGAAGCCCTCGGCGAGCCCTGACGACAAGCCCGCCCAGGCATCAACGCGAACGCGCCGCCGTGCCCAGCCGCAGCCCCCGCGGCACCACCACGCGCTCCACGACGTCGAACAGGCCACTGGCGACCAGCGCCAGCGCGGCGGCGGGGACCGCGCCCTCCAGGATGAGCCGCACGTCATCCAACCGGATGCCCGTGAGAATCGGCTGGCCGTAGCCCCCTGCGCCCACCAGCGCGCCCAGCGTGGCGGTGCCCACGTTGATGACCGCGGCCGTCTGGATGCCCGCCAGGATGGACGGCGCCGCCATGGGCAACTCAATGCGCCACAGCCGCGCCCCCGAGGGCAGACCCAGCGCCTCCGCGGACTCGCGAACCTCGAGCGGGATTCCCGCCAGGCCCGCCGCCGTGTTCCGGACAATGGGCAGCAAGCTGTAGAGGAACAACGCGGCGATCGCCGGACGCGAGCCAATCCCCAGCAGCGGAATCATCACCACCAGCAGCGCCAGCGACGGCACTGTCTGGATGACCCCCGTCAACCCCAACACGCCCCGCCCCAGCCGAGGCCGCCGCGCGGCCAGCACGCCCAACGGCACCGCGAGCGCCACCGCCGCCAGCAGCGACACCCCCACCAGGAACAGGTGCTCACGCGTCCGCTTCCACACCCGGGCGGCCAGCCCGTCCCCACGCACCTCCGAGCTGACACCCAGCGCCGTGGCGAGGAAGCCCGAGGCCACGCGCCCCTCCGACACACGCTCCAGCCGGGCCCGCGCGTTGAGCTTCACCATGGCCTCCTCGGACACGCGGCCCTCCAGACGCAGCATCGCGGCCAGGGCCTCGGGCGCCCGCGCCTCCAGGTCGTCGCGATACAGCAGCACCGCGTCGTACGCGGGGAAGTGGCGCAGGTCGTCCTCCAGCACGCGCAACCCGTAGGCTTCAATCTCCGCGTCAGTGGAGTACAGGTCCGTGAGCTGGAGCGACCCGCTCTCCAAGCCCCGGTACGCCAAATCATGGTCCAGCCCGCGCACGTCCCGCTGCGGCAACGCGTAGCTGTCTCGCAAGGCGGGCCAGCCGTCCGCGCGGTCCATGAACTCGTTGCTGAAACCCAGACGCAGCGAAGGATGGGCACGCAAGTCAGAGATGCGACGGATGCCCAGCCGCTCAGCCTCCGCTTCCTTCATGCCCAGCGCATACGTGTTGTTGAAGCCCAGCGGCTCGCTCATCCGCAACCCCGCCTCGGCCAGGGCCGCACGCAGCGCCGCGTCGTCCGGCAGGTGGCGCCCGGACAGCAACTCCTGGCGCAGCGTGCCCGTGTACTCGGGATACACGTCGAGCTCTCCCCGGCGCAGCGCCTCCCAGAGCACGGCCGTGCCGCCCAGCTCCCGCCGATGCGTGACCCGCGCACCGGTGCTCCGCGCGAGCTGCGCCGCCGCTTCTCCCAGGATGACGGACTCGGTGAACTTCTTGGAGCCCACGCGCACGCCGTCCCCAGCCGCGGACGCCCCGCCACACGCGCACACGAGCAGCGACACCAGGAGCCACACGCCCCTCACGCCTCGCCTCCCATCCCGCCGCCGGGAAGGGGCCGCTGCGCCTGGATGAACCGGGTGACGAACGCCTCCGCGGGCCGCGCCTCCAAATCCGCGAGCCGTCCCTGCTGCACCACGCGGCCCTCCCGCATGAGCAGGATGCTGTCCCCCAGGAAGCCCGCCTCCGCCAGGTCGTGCGTCACCAGCACCACCGTCTTGCGCAGCCGGGCGAAGATGCCGCGCAGGTCACCTTGCAGCTCGTGACGGACCAGGGGGTCCAGCGCGCCCAGGGGCTCGTCCAGCAGCAACACGTCCGGGTCCAACATCAACGCGCGCATCAGCGCCACCCGCTGACGCTGACCGCCGGAGAGCTGCGAGGGGTAGCGCGCCAGCGCGTCCGTGGGAAAGCGCGTCAACTCCACCAGAACGTCCAGCCGCTCGCGCGTCTTCGCCGCGGGCCAGCGCAGGTGGCTCGCCATGAGGGTGACGTTCTCCTCGCCCGTGAGGTGCGGAAAGAGGCCGCCCCCCTGGAGCGCATACCCCACCCGATGGCGCACCGCGAGCAGCGCCTCGCCCCCCGCGGGCAGCGGCTCGCCATCGAAGAGGACGCGTCCGGTGTCACACGGCAGCAGCCCGTTGAGCAGCCGCAGCAGCGTGGACTTGCCACAGCCGCTGGGCCCCAGCAGCACCGTGGTGCGCCCTGTCGGCAGGCTCAAGCTGAGCGGATGCAAGGCCTGCAAGGCCCCGTAGCATTTGGAGACGTCCTGGAGCTCGTACACGAGGTGTCGTCCTTCGCGGGCATCAAGGCAGGGTGAACGCGCCGTTGCAGACGGCGGGATACGGCGGCTCGGAGGCCAGGTGGCTGCACGCGGCGAAGAGCGCCCGGTCCTCCCACGTCACGGCCGCGGCCCACACGCGCAGCGGCCCTTCGGGAGAGGGTACCGTGAAGCGCGCGCAGCGCGTGTCCAGGTTCTCCAGCCGGCAGGGCACCTCCTCCACGGGCCCCGCGCCCGGCAGCGCATCCACCAGCTCCGCCACGCTCCGCGAGCGCCAGCGCTCCGTCACCTGGGCCTGGGCCGGCTCATGGAGGCTCCACGACAGCGCTGCCCTTTCGCAGCGGATGCGTCCCGCGCGCGCCGTGGACGCGGCGAGCTGACAACCGTCCGGCACGGCCAGGGCCCGCCACGGCAGGCGCGGCGGGACGAGCAGCGCCTCGCGTCCCAGCGTCTCACCTTCAGGGCTGCCCTTCGAGGCGAGGGACTCGAGCAGCTCCAGGCAGCGCGCCAGCAGGGGCCGCACGGGCGCGCCGACGACGCACCCGAGCTGCCGCACCCGCCCCAGCGCCCCGGTGACCGCGGAGGCATACCCGGCGGCGCGACAGGCCTCCGCCTCGCACGCCTCCCCCCGGACCGAGGGCCACGGACTTCCCGCCAGCGGCAGCGCTTCCTCCACCACCGTGGCACCGGGCCCCAGTCGTTCGGTGATTCGAGCCCGGGCCTCCCGCAGGGCCTGCTCGGGCGTCATGCCCTCCCGCTCGGTCAGCCACACCGTCACGCCGTCGCAGCGGTAGCGCCGCGAGTCGGCCCGGTCCGGCACCAGCGTGCAGCCCTCGAACAAGGCGCGGGCTTCGGGAAGAAAGGGCCCCACGGGCGTCGCGCCCTCGGGGGCCACGGGCGACACACGAGACGCGGGCGCGGCGCACGAGCACAAGGCTCCAGCCAGATACAGCCACAGCAGCCTCGCGGCGGTCCTCATGCCGCCGGAGTTAGGCGTCCCCGCTTCGTCACGTCAACCCGGCAAGTCAGTCGCCGGGACGGCGCGTTCACTCGAAGGACTCTTCCAGTCCCCGAGCCCGCTGCAGATGACGGTCCGCGAGGTTGCCTGTCCTGTCGAGCATGAGGGTGAAGGCCGCATCGCCCTTGTACGTCGCGTGGGCCTGCTTCACGAGCCGCAGGCCGCCCTCCTGGTCATCGACGACGCGCTTCAGGAAGGCCTCGTCGAAGTCCCGGCCCTGCGCCTCGCGGAGCACCTCCAGGTGCTGCTGGGCATACGCCACGGCCTGCACCAGGCGGGCGTCCGCGCGCTGCATGGACAGACTCGGCCCCGGGATGAGCCCCCCGTCCTTGCTCCCCGAGCCGCCCATCCCCGCCGTGTCCCGGGGCTGCGTGAGGTCCGCCACCACCATGTCCATGGACGGCGAGCCACCCCACGCCTTCAAGGCCTGGAGGTGCCGGCGGTGGTCCTCCACCAGCCGCAGCGCGAACTGCCGCACTTGCGGGTTGGCCGACTTCTCCAGCGCCAGGTTGCCCGCCGCGATGGCCGTCGCGTCGAAGAGGGCGAGCCGCGCCAGGAGCAGGTCCCGCTCCGACAGGGACTCGCGCGCCTGCCCGGCCTGGGCCGCCTGGGCCCGGCCAGTGAGCCCCACCAGGGGGCCCGTGCCCCACAGGGCCGCCAGGAGCGCCGCGCCGCCTGCTCTGCCAAGCCTTCCAACCATGTCCACCTCCCGACGAAGCGATGTCCGAAGGTGGGCCTCACATGGCGCTCACGGCAAACACGGCCTGCCCGGCGGGGCCTCCCCGTGGGGCCCCGTGGACACGACGCTCAGTCCTGGCGCCTGGCCGGCGCCACGACGTTGGCACCGGCGGGGCTGCTCTGCGGCACCACGCCCAGCGTGACGGCGGCGCCGTCCTGGACGTTCGCGTGGGTGGCCTCGGCGCGCAGCAGCGGCAGGCCATGCGGCTGCTTCTGGAGGAACTCGATGAGCTTCTCGCGGACGAGGCACCGCAGGTCCCACTGCTTGCCCGAATCCGCCGCGCTCACCAGCGCGCGCAGCTTCATGGTCCGCTCGGTGCAGTCCGTCACCTGGAGCCCCGACACCTTGCCGTCCCAGAGCGCGGCGCCGTCCGTCTCGCAGATGCGCCGCAGCTCGGCGCGCACGGCCGGCACGTCCGTCCGGAAGTCCGCGAAGATTTCCGCCGTGCCCAGGATGTCCGGCGACACCTTGCTCCAGTTCTGGAAGGGCTTGTCCAGGAAGTGGCTCATCGGCACCACCAGCCGGCGCAAGTCCCACACCTTCACGACGATGTACGTGAGGGTGATTTCCTCCACCCAGCCCCACTCGTTCTCCACGATGACGGTGTCGCCAATGCGCACCGGCTGGGTGATGGAGAGCTGGATGCCCGCCAGCAGCGTGGAGATGGACTTCTGCGCGGCCAGGCCCAGCACCAGGCCGGCGATGCCCGCGGAGGCCAGCAGCGACACGCCCACGTTGCGCACCGCCTCGAACTGGAGCAGCAGCAGCGAGCCCGCCACCAGCACCACGGTGGACTCGATGACCCGGCGCATGACGGCCAGCTGCGTGCGCAGGCCGCGCACGCGCGCCACGTCCGAGCCCTCCACGCCCACGCGGTGCTCCAGGAAGCCCGCCGCCAGCCGCACGAAGCGCATGAGGAACCACGCCAGCGACGCAATGACGAGCGAGCGCGCCACCAGGTCCACCAGGTGCTGCGCGGGCGGAGGGAGCAGCAGCATCCGCGTGCCGGAGGCCACCACCACCGCCGCCACCGGGTGCCGCAAGGGCCCCTTCCCCGCCGCCACCAGCTGGTCGTCCCAGCCTGACTGCGTGATGCCCGTCGCCCGCGAGCCCACCCGCAGCGCCACCGCCTCCCCCAGCCGGCCCGCCAGCCACGCGGCCACCAGCAGCAGCCCCAGGCCCAGCCACTGCCACAGCTCCAGCACCCACACCGGCCGCACGAAGAGCAGCGGCGGCAGCTTCTCCAGCACCGGCGAGCCGTACACCGTGAAGAGCGTGTCGATGGCGCGCACCGTGTCCTCGCTCACCACCCAGACGGGCCCCTCCGGGCTCTCCACGCGCTGCAGGCGGATGTCCACCGAGCCGCGCGGCAGCGGAATCTGTCCCAGCGAGTCGTAGACAGGGTCGGCCGGGTCCCCCTCCGGCTTCTGGCTGATGTTCGAGAAGTCCAGCCACAGCATCCGGTCCAGTACGAACACCAGCCGCCGCGCCAGCCGCAGCCCCTCTTCCGCCTGCTGCTCCGGCGGCAGGTGGGACAGCGACAGGTAGTGGGGCGCGCGCGCCGCGTCCCGCGCGTGCGCCGCGTCCAGGAAGCCCGCCGCCGTCGCCATGGGCGTGCGCCGGTCCACATCCGCTGGGGGCTCGCCCAGCCCTCCGTTCAGCGCGAACCCCGGCAGGGGCAGCAGCAACATCAGGAGCAGGGCAAGGCGACGGCGCATGTCGTTTCCTTCAAAGGCGGAAGGGAGATGATTTGACTCCCAACAATCACGAACGACACGGGCTGTCCAGGGTCCGCGTCACGCCGCGTCACGGCGGAGTGCCTGTCGGGCGGACGAGCGGACGCGCTCGGCCCGGCTGGGCGCCATGGCGAGGCGCCTCGTGACATGACACGGGGCGGAGCGTCCCCCTCCGAGCGCTCCGCCCCGCATCCGTCCCCCCCTGCCTGCCTCAGGGCGTGCAGGCCCCGTGCGTCACGCTGGTGCACGGGTCGCTGGCGCCACACCGCGTCCAACGCGCGCAGCGAAGCGCGTTGTAGTCCTCGAACGCCTGCACACTCGTGGTGCGCCGCCCCTGGCTCTCCGACTCCAGGCACAGCTCGTAGTCGGTGATGGGGGTGTTGGGGAGGTCATAGACAGTCTCATCCGCCGCCAGCATCCCGCTGGCGGCGGCACACTGCAGCGCGTTCGCGGGCGAGCTCGCGCGGACCTCCACCACGCGCCGGGCGCACAGGTTCGTGTCCTGGATGCCCACGCTGTACACGGTGCCGTCCGGGTCACAGGTGTGCGCCGCCACGGACTGGCAGCTCCCGCTGACACACACGGCGTTCGCGCGGCAGAACTGGCTGTTTCCCGACGAGACGCAGCACGCCTCGCCCACCTCGCCGCAGTTGCGGCAGCGCTCGCCCGCGGCCTCCATCACACACGTCAACGTGCCGCTGCAGGACGTGGTGCCCGCGCTGACGCAGCACGCGCCGCCTTCGCCGCCACACGGCTCACAGTTGCCGCTGCGGCAGACCAGCCCGGCGTTGCAGCTGGCGGAGTCCGTCCTGCAGGCACAGCCGTTGGTTCCATACTGGCTGGGGGAGCACGACGAGGAGCTGCTCTGGCAGCCGCCGCAGCCCGCCAGGATGGCCATGAACACCATCATCAGCCCTCGGATGAGGGAGAGGTTCGATTTCACGAGGAAGGTCCTTGTTTGTGGAAGCATGGAAGTCACGCTGGCCGGGACACGGCTCACGGGCTCAGCACCAGGTGGACGCGCTGGCCCTGCTCATCCTGGGCCTGCACCAGCACGCTGAAGTCATCGGCGAGCGCGAGCGCGCTCAGGACGCGGTAGCCGGCCTTCTTCAGCTCCTCCGGCAGCATCGCCTCCAGCGGCGTGGCCGCCTCCCCGTCGGGCGAGGCGAGGAAGGGCACCTGCGTCTTGCCGTCCTCGGCGGTGGCGGTGCCCAGCACCCAGCCTCCGTCGTTGATGGCCACGGCCTTCGCGGACACGACGCCCTTGGGCACGGACAGCCACCGGGCCCCCTCCTGCTGCCGCGACCAGATGAAGGGACGGAGGCGCTTGTTCGAATCGAGCCCGGTGCCCGCGAACTCGCCCACGTCGTTCAGCGCGGTGACCTCGGACTCGCTGTCCAGCAGCACCTTCACGTCCTTGCCGTAGACGCGCGCGGCGCGGGGCCCCTTCTCCGTCTCCAGCGTCACCGCCACCTCCCCCAGCGCGTTGAAGAGGACGCGGCTGGGCTGCAGCTCCGCCAGGCCGGGGTGCGGGGCGGGCCCCACCTCGTCCACGCGGTAGAGGCCCTTGCCGTCGTTCGGGTCCCGCACCAGCAGCGTGCCGTGCGCGTTGGCCGTCACGGCCTCCCAGCCCTCCAGCCACTGCTCCGCGCCCGCCTTCACGTCCTCCGAGCGGAGCAGGAACGCGTTGGGGCCCTTGGCGTTGTAGGCCGTGCCGAAGATGTCCCCTGTCGAGTTGACGCCCGCCACGCGCACCTGCTCCGCGCCGAGCACCTCGTTGAGCCAGTACGTGTCGCCCTTGCCCGTCAGCAGGACCTCCGACTTCGACTCCGCGTCCTTGTACCGGGCAATCACCGCCCCATCGTTGAGCAGGTGGACGGGGACGTAGAGCGAATCAAGGAAGCGCCAGTGCGCGAAGACAGGGAAGTACACCAAGCACGAGCGCACGCGCACCTTCACGCTCTTGCGCACGCCGCCCGACGCGCCGTAGATGACGGTGGGCCCCGTCCAATGAGGCGGCAGGCGCAGCGTGAAGCGCGCGGTGCGCTGGGCCTCGGGGACGCGCACGGGCAGCACGCCCACGCTCGCGTCCACGCTCATCAGGTCCACCAGGATGCCGCCGGTGGGCGCGGGGCTGCTGAGCCACACGTCGCCGGACAGCTCGCTGTACCCCCTGGAGGGGCAACGGCTGGAGGGCGTGACGACGACCATGGACGACAGCCGGGGCCGCGGCACGCCGCCGTAGGCGACGAACTGCTTCACCTGGACGTCCTCCGTGAAGTCGAAGTCGAAGACGATGGTCTTGTAGCCGCTCACCTTCGCCCAGGAGCCGGGCGCCAGGGTCAGCTCCACGTTGTGGGGGCAGGCGGCGCTGTCGCAGTAGGGGTCATCCGCGCCGCGCACCTGGCGGGCGTAGGCCTTCAGCGTCCCCCGCACCCGCGTCACGTAGGTGGAGTCCCCCAGGTTGTAGCGGCTCGGCAGGGTGTCATCGAAGGTCCAGGTGATGACATTCCCGGAGCGCGAGCCAGACATGTGCAGCACCAGGTCCGAGTTGAGACCGAACTGCCGCGCCGGCACGTTGAGGTTCAGCGTGTTGGCCGCCTTCGGCAGCAGCCAGTAGCCGGTGGCGTAGTCATTGCCCTTCACGCGGATGCGCGCGGCGTTGAGCCGGATGTTCGTGCCGCGCCGCACGTCGTCCACGACGTCCGCGTGGGCGGCCTGCGCCAGGAAGAAGCCAAGCAGGGCCAGGGGCAACAGCCCGTTGAGACTGCGTTTCATGAGGACCTCGACTGCGGTGGGTGGGTTGAAGCGAAGGGGCTCAGCCGCCGCGGCTGGCGGAGGCCTGGGCCATCAGCGCCATGACGCGGGCCCGGGTGGCGGGCTGCTGCCCCGGGCGGACGGAGAGGGCCTGGAGCATCCGGAGGACGGCGGCGCTGTCATCCATGCGGGGGGTGAGGACGTTGAGCAGCGCGGCCTCGGCGCCCGGCGCGAGCAGCCCGGCCACGACCCAGCCGCTCAGGCGCTCCAGCTCGGGCGCGCCCAGGGCGCGGGCGTTGAGCGCGTCCAGCAGCGCGCCCTGCACGGCGCGCTCCGGCTCGGACATGAGCGCGTCCAGCAGCATGCGTGTGGCGGCCTCCTGGGGCGCGGTGCGCAGGGCCTCCGCGGCGGCGGAGCGCACGCCGGGCGCCGTGTCACGCAGGTGGGGCGAGGCCAGGTCCATGACGCGCTGGGCGCCGCTGTTGCCCAGCGCGCGCAGGGAGTGCTCCCGCGACGCTGCGTCGTCCGCGCGGGCCAGGGCGTCCTCCAGCGGGCGCAGGAACTCGGCCGCCTCCGGGCTGCCCGCGGGCAGGCGCGAGACGACGGCGCCCAGCGCGTAGGCGGACGCGCGCTCGGTGGCGACGTCACCGGCGCTCCGGGCCTCCGCGTTCATCCGCGACAGCAGCCGGCCCGTCTCGGGCTCCGGCTCGCGGAGCAGTCCGGCGCGCTGCACCATCAGCCCGTGCGCGCCAGCGTGCTCGCGGGCCTCCGCGGAGACAATCAGCTCGCGCAGCGTGGCCTGGGCCTCCGCGTGCCCCGCGCCGGCCAGCAGGTCCAGCAGCAGCTCGCGCATCGCAGGCGACTTGCCCTGCTGGCGGAAGAGCTGTCCCAGCTCACCGGCCCGGTGGGGCTCCAGCTGGAGCGCGGCGATGGCCCGCCGCGCGAAGGAGCCCAGCTCGGGGATGGCGCCGGGGTCGGTGGCGGACGCGAGCACCTGGAGCGCCGCGTCCACCGTCATGCCGTCCGCCTGGCTGGTCGTCAGCGCCAGCGCCTCGTCGCCCTCGAAGGCCACCTGGGACGGCGCGCGGACAATGAGCTTGTCCTCCGTGGCGGGCGGCAGCGGCTTCTGCTGGCGCGAGGAGAACGTCAGGCGCACCCGGAGGCGCCGCGACATCAGCGGCCGGCCATCGGTTTGCGTGGCGTCCAGGATTTCGTCGTGGGACACGGCGGCCAGGAACCCCTCCGGGTCCCGGTCGAAGTGCGTGAGGGAGCTCAGCGTCTGCCGGAAGGCCGGCGCCGTGGCGGCGGCCCGCAGGGACTGGTAGCGCGCGCGGCGGCGCGTCAGGCGCGTGCCCTCGCCGTCGAACTGGAAGCGCGCCTCCACCTCGCCCGTCTGCGTGGACTCGACGGCGCTCCACTCGGCGTCGTCGCGGAGCTGGGTGGGGAACAGCTCCGCCGCCAGCGTCTGCGCGACCTGGCGGAACATGGGCGGCTCCGCGTCGGAGAACCGGACGGCCACGAGCGCGCCCCGGGCATCCAGCTCCAGCCACGCCGACGCCGTCTGGGGCAGGTGCGCCTGCACGGCCGCGACGTCGGGGAAGAGCGCCTGGCCGGAGAGCGTCGCGTCGTGCCGGTCCAACCGCTTCAACGCCAGCCGCACGCGCGCGCCATTCGCGCGGACCTCCAGCGCCTGGAGCGTCAGCTCACCGTCCAGACTCAGCGTGCCGTCCATCGTCTGGTGCGCCTCCCCCTGCTGCGGAACGGGGAGCGCCACGCGCTGCAGGTCGTTCCAGGCGAAGTGGTAGGTGCGCTCCTCGCCCACGGTCCACCGGAAGAGCGGCAGCCGGGAGGCGCTGACGGGCGCGTCGGCCGCCATCGCCTGAGGCGCGGCGGGGGAGAAGTAGTTCCAGACGGGCACCGCGCCCGCGAGCAGCAGGGTGGTGGTCAGCGCGGCCGTGCGGACGGCGAGCCTCGAGCGACGCATGAAGGACTCCAGACAGGTGGGGAGAGAGGCCGCCGCGGCGGCGGATGGACACGCCGCGGCGGCCAGGGGGTGACGCGGACTAGTAGACGCGGACCAGCGGCAGCGACCGGGTCTCGTTGTAGATGTTCCAGCTGTTGCCGAAGCCGTTCCAGCTCACGATGGTCGTCTCGCCCTTCAGGAAGGCCAGCTCACCGAAGAGCTTGATGCTGCCGTCCAGGAAGCGCAGCTCGATGTCCAGCTTCGACGACGCCCGGAGGAACAGCGTGTTCGGGTTCGTCGGGTGCACGGGCGAGCTCAGGTAGAGGCCGATGTCGCCGTAGAGCGGCACGTTGACGCGGGTGATGAGCAGCTCACCCCGCACGCCCACCTGGAGGCCCGGAACGCCGATGCCCACGGACGCGAAGCCCTTGACCGCGGCGAACGGGGTGATGGTGCCGTACAGGTCCACGCCCAGCAGGTCCTCGGCGCAGTTGCGGTTGACGGCGCCGCCGATGTTCAGCTTCACGCCCGCCTCCGCGGACAGGCCGCCCTGCACGGTGACGGGGACCACCACGACGACGAAGGTCGCGGAGGCCTTCGCGGCGTCGCTCTTGAAGACGGGCCTGCCCTCGTAGAACGTGACGCGCAGCGGGTAGTGCTGGTCGTGGCTGTAGAGGGAGGTGCCCATCACCCGCGCGTCCAGCTTGAGGCGGATGCCGTTGCCCTCCGTGCCGGCCTCGCCGCTCAAGTGCGCCACCTCGTGCCGCGTGGAGCCGAACACGTTCGCGTAGGCGTTGAACTCGCCGCAGAGCCGCACGTCGCTGTCGCACCAGGCGCCCAGCGTCTTGTTGCGCAGGCTCGAGCCCGGCTGGATGTACTCCCAGCCGGCCACGTAGTCGTAGCCACCGCCGAAGGTGTCGCCGCCCGCGTAGCCGCTGTCGCTGGACTCACCGCCGTGCCGCACCGCGCCCGTGGACGGGGTCAACGGCACCAGCAGGTCGCGGATGTGCGCGCCGTAGACGGCGATGTACTGCGTCAGCAGCGACGAGGAGCTCGTGTAGTCCTTCTTGTCCAGGCCCTTCAACTTGAGCTTGTCCGCGTTGCGCACGAAGCTCTCCGGACCGAAGTCGTTACCGGTCAGGAAGACGCAGGCCTGCAGGTCGGCCTCGCGGCGCGGGGCCATGGCGGCCTCCAGCATCGTCTTGTACCGGCGGGGGCTCCAGTCGCACACCGTGGCGCCCTGGGCGTCGAGGCAGCCGTCCTTCTGCGCCTTGACCAGCGACTCCTCGATGGCCTTGTCCAACCCGAACAGCCGCTCCGCGGTCTGCTTGTCCAGCTCCTCCGTCTTGTGGTCGCGCGCGCGGAGCAGCTTCGAAGCCACCGCCCACTCCGCGTAGACGGCCTCGCGCTGCCGCAGCAGCGCGGTGAAGGACTCCTGCTCCACCTGGTGGTGGTTGAGCAGGTCATCCGGGACGTTGTTGAACTTCTCGGCCTGCTCCTTGTGCCACGCGTCCGAGGGGGCGACCCAGTTGCGCGCCTCCACGTTGTTGGCCAGCTTCGCCGCCTCGGACTTGAAGACGTAGGCCTCGGTGCCCTTCGGGTAGGGGCCCGGCGTGAAGCGGAAGTACGCGTTCTTCGCCGTGCGCGCGCCGTCCCAGATGGGGGCCAGCTTCTCCTGGTCCCGGCTGTAGAGGACGCGGTTGGCGATGCCGTCCTTGCCGTAGGCCGCCTTGAAGAAGGCGCGGTCGTCGTCGCCGAAGCGCCCCGCCTCCCGCTCGAAGCGGCTGAAGTCCAGGTACTTCTCGTCGACGAACTCCTGGCAGGACGTCACCTGGGCGCCGTCCTTCTCCCAGCCTTGAATCCGCGCCAGGTAGGCCTGCTCGTCCTTCGTCAGGTTCTCCAGGTTCTTGCGGTAGAGAATCTGCCCCTTGAGCACCTGCCCCATCAGGCTCTGGTCCATGCCCTGGAAGCGCGTGCGCTTCGGGACGTGGCCCTTGTAGGCCACCGTGGCCACCTCACCGCCCATCTCCTCGGGCAGCAGCGCCTGGCGCTTGGGAGAGACCTCCCAGCCGGCCTTCCACTGCTGCTCCACTTCCCCCTGGCAGTACGCGTCGTGGACGCTGCCGCAGCTGCTGGCGCGGTAGTCGACGTCCATGCACTGCTGCAACGAGGGCTTGGGGCAGTCCTGCGCGAAGCTGGCCGGCGCGGCCAGCACCGTCGCCGACAGGCCCGCCCAGCGAAGCTGGCGGCGTAGCTGTTTCGTGTGTTTCCGCTGATTCATGTAGCGCGTCGTCCTTGTTGACGGACCGGCTCCGGGCTCGGCCCTGCCGGGGGCCCAGAGCACGGCGCGTGCCGGAGGCGCTCCACCCGGGCGCCAGAGGAGGGCCACGGGGAACGCGAGGACACGCGGGCAACAAGGAGCTGCGAGGTGTTGTCTGCCAGGCTACGGGCGCGGGTGGCGCAAGCGGCCACCCGCGCCCTTCACGTCAAGGCGGTGCTACTGGATGCTCCACACCACGGTGCCGCCGCAGGTGCCGGACGAGTAGCAGCCGGCGCGAATCTGCAGGGTGGTGGCCGCGGTGGAGGTGTACGTCAGGCTGGAGCCCCGGCCGCCGCACGCGTCGTCATTGCCGGCCGCCTGCGTGGCGCCGTTGAAGAGCCGCAGGTAGGTGTCGCCCGTGAAGGACGCGCCCGTCAGGCCGCAGGTGGCCACGGTGATGGTCTTCCCCGCGGCGATGGAGACGCTCTCATTGACGGTGTTCTGCTGGGCGCTGTTGGTGTTGCTGGCGTTGAAGCTGAAGCTGCCCGTGGTGGGGCCGGTGGAGCCGCCGGTGGTCGTCCACGCGACGCTGCCGCTGCAGCTCCCGCTCGAGTAGCAGCCCGCGTTGATGATGTAGTCGCCCGCGGCGGGGGCGACGTAGGAGATGCTGGAGCCACGGCCGCCGCAGGCGTCGTCGTTGGCGGAGACCTCGGCGCCGGCGGCGTTGCGCAGGCGCAGGTACGTGTCACCCGTGAAGGACGCGCCCGTCAGGCCGCAGGTCGCGATGGTGAGCGTCTGCCCCGCCGTCAGCGCGATGGCGTAGTTGGTGGTGTTCGCCTGGGCGCTGTTGGTGTTGCTGGCCGAGTAGTTGAACGGGTTGCCCGGCGGCGGCGGCGGCGGCGGGGGCGGAGGAGGCGGCTCGGTGGTGCCGCACAGGCGCTGGCTGCCCGCGACGGAGCAGTAGTGGTCCACGGCGGGGCGCACGTAGGTGATGTCCTCGCCACGGCAGCCCGTGTCGGTGCACTGGTTCACCACGCGGCAGCTGCCCTGGCTGACGTAGTCCGTCTCGCCACGGACCAGGATGCCGGCCACGGTGAAGTTGTCGTTCTCGTAGACGCCCGAGCCGGAGTTGCCGCCGAAGGTGTCCGTGTTGGCGATGAAGTAGTCCACCGTGCCGGAGCGGGCGTCACGCACCCAGCCGCCGTCGTCAATCTTGAACGGGATGCCGCTGCCGGAGCCAATCACGGACACGCCGGTGTTCACCGGCAGGGCGGCGCTGCCCGGACGGATGGGCGCCGGCTCGAAGCGCGGCGTGGCCGGACGGTCCAGCCGGGCGATGGCGTAGTCCAGGTTGCGGCCGTTCACCGTGCCCAGCTCGCGCGCGACGATGGACTGACAGGAGAAGACGTCCTGCGTCGTCACCGTCTGCAGCCCCGAGGCCGACGTGCGGTAGAAGTTGAAGACGAAGCGGGTGTTCGAGCAGTCCGACGTGCTGATGCAGTGGCCCGCGGTGAGCACCAGGTCGTCATCAATGAGCGTCCCCGAGCAGAAGGCCGGGGTCGGGTCGCTCAGGAAGCGCTGCGTGGAGCACAGGTTGTAGGCGCTCTGCAGCGTGGACGCGTTGAAGGTGATGTTGTTCGGGTTGGAGGTGTTGAGCGCCGACGGGCGCATCAGCGCCACCGTGGACTTCTCCGCGCGCTGACGCAGCGCTGAAGAGGCCGTGTACGCGTAGACGTCCGTGCGGTGGTCGGCGCCGTAGATGACCTCCTGCTGGTCGGCGCCCAGCGCCGGGGACTTCTCGTCCACGGGGTCCATTTCGGGAGCCGGTCCACAGGCCGCGACCGACACGGAACACAACAACGCGCCGAACAGCTTCCGGCGCAGGGGGATACGGGTGATGCGCATGGGCGACCACTCCTGCGATGAGGGCCCGCCAGAACGGACGAGCAAGGCCACTCTACGCCCGCCTCCGACATCATTTCATGCAATTCAGTTACAAACTGAACAACCCGACAGAGCCATTGAAAAGTTATTACTTGGTTTCACTGCCGTAGGCATTTTCGAGCAGAACGTCGCTGCGCGAGCCCGAGGCCTTGGCGGCTTCGACGTCCAGGCCCTCGCCATGGCCGCGGCCACGGCCTTCGAACAGCAGGGACGCGCCATTGAATGACGCGGTGCGCGGGCACGACGGCAGCTTCAGGCCGGAGCGCAGCAAGTCACACGGCAGCGAGCGCGCGGTGTCGAACGTCGCGTCGCCCTCCGTCTCCGCGCGCAGGTAGTGCACCCGCCCCGCCGCGAAGCGCAGCGACACCAGCCCGCGTCCCAGCAGGCGCTCCACCTCCGCGCGGGGCCGCGCCTGTCGCCAGGGCTCCTGCCCGCCCTGGGAGAAGGTCAGCCACCTGCGCCACTTCAGCGGCGCCAGGCCCAGGGCCTTCGCGTCCTCGGACCGCACGCGCACGGTGCCGCGAAAGGCCTGGCAGTGCGTGGTGTCACAGACAGGGCGCCCCGGGTGACGGCTGTGGCCGTGCTGCTCGTTGTGCGCCACCACCCGCGCCAGCGCCACGCGAGGCTCGCCCGTCAGCGTCGCGTCCTCGGCGGACACCACGCCCGCCGCGTACCGCAGGCGCGTGGTGCGGAAGATGAAGTCGGAGCCGCGCCGCGCCTTCATCGCGCTAGGGGTGGTGGGGACGCCCGGCGGCGGCCGGTACGGCGGAGGCTCCGAGGTGATGAAGACGCCCGCGTAGTCACGCCCTCCTTCCGGACCGCCAGGGAAGCGCACGCGCCAGGGCGCGCCCAGGCACACCGCCGCGCCGCGCTTCGTGAGTGAGGCCAGCGGCGCCCAGTCCTCCGCGCCCACGCGCGGCCCCCCCTCCACCAGCGAGAAGCCCGCGCCGGCGCACCGTGCCTCCACGTCGCCAGCGGGCAGCAGTCCCAGCACCTGCACACGCGCGGCTTCCAGTCCGGCCTGCTTGCGCGCGCGCGCCAGCGCCTTGGGCACTTCGTCCGCGAACTGGCGAGGCATGGCCCCGGGCCGCACCACCACCGCCACCAGGTCCGCGTCCACGGCGGCAATCCAGCCGAACTGGGGCCGGCTCGCCGCGTCGCGCACGGTGCCCGTCTTGGTGGCCACGCCCGCCAACGACTTCGACGCGGGCAACTCCGCCAGCGTGCCGCGCGCGGCGTTGTCCGCCAGCAGCGCCACCACCTCCGGCCGAGCCTCCGCCAGCAGCCGGTACGCCTGCGCCACGCCCCAGGGCGACAGGGCCCGCGTGGAGCGAAGCCCCGTCGCCTCCGCCATGTCCTCCGGCAGGCCCGTCAGCCCCACCGAGGCCAGCACTGGCCCCCACGCGCCGAAGGCCCGAGGCGCCGAGCCCCGCGCCTCCCAGTCCAGGAAGTAGCCATTACACGAGCGCAGCAGCGCGGTGCGCGCGTCCACCTTCGGCGGCAACCCCGCGCCGCAGAGCCACTCCGACACGCCCGGGCGCGGCGACAACACCGGGTGCTCCGCGCCCGCCGCGTACAGGAAGGGCTTGAGCACCGAGCCATATGGCAGCGCGCGCCGCACGTCGCCCTCCGACAGCAGCACCTCGCCCGAATGGCGGCTCACCACCACCGTGGCGGGCCGGGCCTCGCGCACGCCCACGCCCGCCAGCTCGTCAATGGACAGCGGCGACGCCCACCGCGCGCCGTCCTGGCACAGCCTGAGCCTGCGCGTCAGCGCCGGGGGGAAGCCCGGGGACTCGTTCAGCAGCCGCGCCAGCGCGCGCCGGGCCCGGGGCGTGTCCACCTCCGGCGCCACGGCCAGCGCCGACGCCGCGCGGGACAACGACAGGTAGGGCCCCTCCTTCCACGAGGGCAGCTCGCCGCTCACCGCCACGGCGAAGGCTTCGTGGAAGAGGCGGTCCTCGCTGGACTGGGGACACGCCCACCACAGGAGCTGGTGTGCCAGCTCGTGCCGGAGCGCCAGCCGCAGCCGCTCATCCAGCACGCCCGGCGTGTTCTGCCGCAGCTCCACCCACCCCGGGCGCCCCTGGCCATTGCGCTGGGGCGTCAGCGCCGCGCCCTTCTGGAGGACGATGGAGCCAGGAGGCTTCGCCGGCGCGCCTCCGGCCTCCTGGACGTAGCGCGCCTCCAGCGCCGTCCAGGCGGCCTCGGCCTCGCGGCGAAGCCCCGCCTCGGGCGTCACGTCGCCGCGAGTGACGAAGGTCGGGGTGGCCGCGAGCAGCACGGCCACCGTGACGGCCAACCCCATGGACTACAGGTCGCCCTGGCGCTTCTTGGAGGGCACCACCTTCAGCGAGTCCGCGGCCGTCCGCCCGTGGATGCTGGCGGCGTACATGTCCTCGATGTGGGCGGGCGGCGCGGAGAAGGTGCCGGCGAACTGCGCGCGCAGCACGTAGCCCACGGTGCGCGGGCTGTCGCTCCACCACGCCGGCTCCTCGAAGAAGAACGTCGCGCGCTCCGGGTCGAGCACGCGGCGCTTGAGCGCCTCGGCCGCCAGCGGCAGCGAGTGCGGGGGCCCGCGGAAGGCCTTGTCCTCCTGGAGCGGCACGAAGCCCGCGGGCACCGCGTCCTCCACCACGTAGTACGCCGAGCGCACGCGGTTGTCGCCGCGCGCGTCCAGCGTCAGCTCCACGTAGACCTCTTCACCCTGGGACACGGTGTCGTCCGCGCCCAGCCGCACCTTCCCGCCCTCGCGCAGCACGTAGTAGGCGCGCTGGATGGACATGCCCTCCGCCTTCGGCTGCACGGCGGACAGCGGGGTGCGCGTGGTGGCGCGCAGCGTGGCCACGCCGTCGAAGCCGCCCACGTCCACGGTGCGCGTGCCCGGCGCCAGCACCGCCACCAGGCCCAGCCCGCGCGGGGTGAACTTCACCGGCGCCTTCACGCCCTTCACCTCGGGCGCCTTCATGCCCTGCATCGCCTTCGCGTCACGCTCCAGCAGCCACAGCGAGTGCAGCAGCGCGGTGCTCCGGTCGAAGGTGGACAGGTCAGGCTCGGACAGCAGCTCCAGGATGCGGCGGCGCGCGCGGGTGATGTCCAGCGTGCCGAACGAGGCCGCGTGCGCGGCGATGGCCGTCAGGCCCACGCGCCGCAGCGGGAAGCGGAAGAAGGCCTCGGACTGCTCCAGCGGCTGCCCCGGCGTGTGGGCGGCCAGCGTGGCGTAGCCCTGCGCGCTGCGCGTGACCAACGCATTGATTTGGGACTGGAGCGCGGGCTCCTTGATGACGCCGGCCTTCTCCGCGGCCAGCACCGCCAGGGCCAGCGGGTACAAGTCCCCACCCTGAGCGCCCTGCACCAGCGCCCGGACGCGCGCGGCCTGCTTGGAGCCCTCCAGCCGGGCCAGCACGTAGGCGCGCGTGGCGTCGTACTCGGGCGGCAGGCCCTCCTGCGCCTCCAGCCAGCGAGCGCTCTCCACCAGGCGCGGGTCGGCGCGGTCCACCAGCCCCGCCTCGGCCGCGTAGGCCAGCCCATCCAGCGCGATGAGCGTCAGCGGCAGGCTCGGCGTCTCATAGCCGCCGAACCAGGTGAAGCCGCCGCCCTTCACCGACAGGTCGAGGATGCGCGCGGTGCCCTGCACGGAGCGGCTGCGCGCCTCCGCCAACAGCGCCTGCGTGTCCGTGTCCAGCTTCGCCAGCGCGCCCGCCTTCTGGAGCACCTGGTACACCGCCACGTTGGGCACGGTGGTGGACACGAGCTGCTCCAGGCAGCCGTAGGGGTACGTGAGCAGCTCGCGCACGTTGGCCAGCGCCGCGTCCACGATGGACGGCTGGAGCACCAGCTCCACGCGCGCCAGCGTCGCCTCCTTGGGCGCGGGCACCTCCAGCGCGCCGCCGCCCCAGGCGCTCACCTTCACCACGTCCTCCACCGCCGCCGGCCCCACCTCGAAGCGCTTGAGGTCCATCAGCGGGTCCTTGCCGCCGGCCACGTTCACGGTGAGCTGGGCCGCGCCCGTGGACGCGGCCTTCAGCGTCAGCGGCACCACCTGCTCGCCGCCCTTGGCCAGCTCCACCTTGTGCTCGGACTGGTCCGCCTTCAGCGCGCCCAGCGACGCCAGCTTCACGTCCAGCAGCTGGCTGGCTGGCGACTTCTCCCCCGCCGAAAGGCGCACGGAGGCGAGCGCCTCGTCACCTTCGCGGAGGAACTGCGGCAGCGCGGCGTAGAGGTTGAGACCGCCGCGCGTGGCGAACTCGGAGGTGCCCTCGCCGAAGCGGCCGGAGGTGTCCGCCGCCACCGCCGTCACCACCCAAAGCGTCTGGTTGGAGGGCAGCGTGAAGCGCACCGTGGCGCGGCCGTCCCGGTCCGTCACCACCGCCGGGTCCCAGTGCGCGGTGTCGCGCTCCAGGTCCTTCGTCTGGCGGCTGGGCGGCTTGATGGAGGCGAAGGCGTGGTCCGGCAGGCCCGCCATCTTCCGCGCCAGCGCCTCGCCGTAGCCGTAGCCCTGGAACTCCGAGGAGAAGAAGCTGGACACGTTGTTGCGCGCCGGCGGGTAGAAGAAGTCCAGCACCTTGGGCCGGAACTCGCTCTGGATGGCGTAGACGGCCTTGTCCACCACGCCCACGGAGAGCTGCGCCACCACGCCGCGGCCCTCGTGGTCCACCACGCGCACGTCGATGCGCTGCTCGGTGAGCGGCGTGGCCTCCGCGCGGCGGGGCTGCAGCTCCACCGTGAGGGTGCGCTCGCGCGGAATCACCCGGAAGGCCACCGTGCGCTCCTCCCAGCGGCCCGTGGCGGTGGGGTACGCGACGGACGCATACACCGCGCTGCCGAAGCGCTTCTCCACGTTGAAGCTGTGCACCAGCGTGCGGCCCGTCAGCTCCACCACCTGCGTGTCGTAGAGCGAGGCGCCCGACAGCGTCACCCACACCGGGCCCGCGTCACGGCCGCCCGAGCCCCAGCTGTCCGGCATCAGCGCCACCAGCTTCGCGGTGTCTCCCGGCGCCAGCGTCCCGGACAGCGAGGCCAGCGTCAGGTTGGGCACGCGCGCCACCGGCTCGTCCGCGCCGCCGATGACCAGCAGGGACTCCTCGCCCTGCCACGTCTCCCCGTTCTTGTCCTTCACCACCACGCGCGCCAGCACCGTGCCCACGTCCGAGGTGGGGACCTTCTCGCGGTGCGTGCCATCCGCCGCCGTGGAGAAGGAGCGCTTGCCCAGGCGCTTCTCCGAGCCATCCGCCGCGCGCCGCACGAACTCCACCTCGCCCTGCGTCACGCCGTAGGGCTTGCCCGACAGCGTGGTGGCGCGAATCGCCAGCGTCGCGTCGCCGCTCTTGGCCACGACGGCGTCGGAGTAACGCGCCAGGCCCAGCACCTCCACCTTCGACAGGAAGAAGGCGGACGTGGCGTTGGCGAAGGTCTCCTGGTCGTCGCGCGCGCGAACGGTGAGCGTGTACCGGTACGGCAGCCGCTCCTCGCCAGCGGCCAGCGCCGGCACGGCGACCTCGACCTCGGCCTCGCCGTTGGCGTCGAAGCCGCTGGCGCTGGACCACGGGTCGTCATAGGCGCCGCGCGCCTCCACGGAGGAGTACAGCCGCTCCGGCACGCTCAGCTTGCCCTCCGTGCTGGAGGCGCTGCCGTACGTCACGTCGCTGCCCTGGCCGCCCTTGCCCGCGTCATCCACCCAGGCGGGCGCGTCCAGCAGGCTGCGGTAGAGGAACACCTCGTACTTCGTCGCGTCGGGCGTGCCGCCGGCATAACGGCGGGCGCGCACCTTCGCGCGCAGCGTCTGCCCGGGCACCACCGTCTCCGACGCGGGCTCCATCTCCAGGTAGAACGTGGGCTTCACGTAGTCCTGCACGCGGGCCTCGCCCTGGTGCGGGTGCCCATCCACCTCCGCCTCCACGCGCAGCACGCCCGTGCCCAAATCCTCGGGCACCTTCAGCGTGCCGTGGAAGGCGCCGAACTCATCCACCGCGGCGCGCGTGGTGAGCGCGCGGCCCTCCTGCGAGACGAGCTTCACCGCCACCTGGCGCTTCTTCGGCGTGAAGAGGCGCGCCAGGAAGGTGTCCGGCTGGCGCACCACGCCGCGGAACTTCACCTCGTGGCCCGGCTTGTAGATGGGCCGGTCGCTGTAGATGAACACGTCCGGCGCCACCGCCAGCGCGGAGTAGAAGTCCGTGTCGACGATGGCCGTGTCCCCGCCCGCCGTCGCCGTGGCGATGACGCGCGGCTCCGACACCTCCAGCGTGACCTCGCCCTTCGCGTTCGTCTTCCCCACCGGGCCCTTGCCCTTGGGCAGGTACACCCGCACCTCGGCGCCCTCGCGCGGCTGCTGGTCCCGGCCCGCAACGCGCACCAGCACCTGGCCATCCGTCTGCTTGAGCTGCACCGTCAAGTCACTGACGACCAGCACCACCTGTCCCTCCACGCGGCCCTGCACCAACTGGAGCACGTAGGTGCCCGAGGGCAACGGCGCCAGCGTGACGCGGCGCTCCTGGAAGCCGCTGGGGCCACTGGCGTCGAAGCCGGGGACGTTGAAGTCCCGCTCGGCGCCGCCCAGGTCCAGGTTCAGCCACTGGCTGCGCGCCACCGTGAAGCCGGGCGGCACGCCCACCAGGCGCTCCGGTCCCTCGGCCACCTTGGCCAGCGGCTCGCCCGAGCCCGACGCCCGCGGCGGACGGGGCATGACGCCTCCCACCTCGTCCCGGAAGGCGGGGTTGAGCGTGTCGAGCAGGAACATGCCCGGCGTGCGCACCGCGTTGAAGCCCCGGCTGAGCGCGCGGCCCGGGTTCTTCAGCGTGGGCGGCGTCTGGTACGCGCGCCGCAAATCTCCCTGGGCGCGGATGAAGGCGTCCAGGTTCTCCGGCTTGAGGACGCGCAGCTCGACGGGGCCCTTGTCCTCGAAGGCGACGTCCACCGCCACCGGCTCCTGGGTGCCATAGGAGCGCGGGACGGTGATGTAGAGCGGCTTGGCCAGGGCCACGCCGGACAGCATGAGCGCGGACAGAGCCGCCAGTCGGATGAGGCACTTCATGACCCGAAACCTCCAGGAACCAGCGAATCGCCCTGCACGGTGCCGCGCAGGCCCAGGTACGGCAGCGACTCCAGGTCGCTCCGCGCCGCTTCGATTTCCGGGGGCGCCGCGCTCGGAATGGGAGCGTTGCGGCGGACCCGGAACTCGGACAGGTAACCATCCATGGTGAGCCCGCTGAGCAGCCGGCCCGTGTTCACCCCGAAAGCCACCGAGGTGGGCGCGCGCAGCCCCGCCACCACCGGGCCCGCCGCGTTGAGCATGTTGGGCTGCTGGCCCGCGCACGCCTTGCGCAGGCGCTCCAGCTCCGCGTCGTTCGACGCCAGCACCACGTGGTTGCAGTGGGTGCCGCGCACCAGCCGGTTGTAGCCACCGGAGAACAGCCCCTCCAGCGCGGCCGCGTCGTCGGTGCGGCCCCACAGCACGGCCAGCTCCACGGGCAGCTTCGCGTCACCGCGCGGCGTCCACACCAGCGCCACCTGGCGCGTGCGCGTGGGGCCCTTGCCGCCGCCCTCCTCCCAGTACGCCTTGAGCGTCTCGGGCTCCAGCGACTCCGGCAGCTTGAGCTGGAAGGCCAGCAGCACCGGCGTGTCCTCCGGCACCAGCTTGAGCAAATCATCGGACAGGGGCGCGGCGTCCAGGCGCGCGGGGCCGTCCAGCAGCTCGCCCGCGATGCCCCGGCCCACCAGCCGTCCCGCCTCAACGCCGAACTGGAGCCGCGTCCCCGGGGCCAACCCCACCACGCTCGACAAGAGCTGCACCTCGCGGCCGTAGGCCTCCGCGTCATAGCCCAGCTCCACGTCCACGCCGTCCTTCGCCTCCAGCTCCGGCAGCTCCGCGCACAGGCCGTGGAGCACCGCCACCGGGTGGCGCGCGAGCACCAGCCTGTCGTTGAGCCGCCCCGCCCACAGCGTCTGCTCCGCCACCAGCCAGCGCTTCATTTCGAAGGTGCCTTCCGAGCCGCCACCCGGGCAGTGCGGCGCCGTCATGCCGCCGCGGCTGGCCACGCCGTCCAGCGCCTCGTACGCGGACGTCGCGGCGCGGCCCGGCTTGGGGAGGATGAAGGCCGGCGTGCTGGCGCGCGCGTCACCGGCGAACCACGTCACGCGGAAGGGGGCGTCCAACAGCTGCCCCGCGAAGAGGTCCAGCACCGCGCCCTTGAAGCCCGCCTGGAGGTCCTCGCCGGTGGAGCCGAAGAAGGCGGCCCACGCGCCGATGAAGCCCTGGCCCAGCGGCTTCTGGAGCTGGTCGCGCAGCCACACGTTGGCCGCCAGCGCATCCCGCACCTTGCCCGGGTGGTGCACGTCCACCCAGAGGGCGGAGGGCGCGGCCGTGCCGGGCACCTCCAGCGCCGTCATCGCGGGCTCGGGCAGGCCTTCCACGCCGGCGCCCGCGCTGGGCGGGCCCTTGCGCTCACCGCCGAGCAGGTTCGTGACCGTGCCACCGCCGTCGCGGGACTCGCCGCTGCGCCGGCCCAGGAAGAAGGCTCCAGCCACGGCGCCGCCCACGAGGACGGTAACCACGCCGATAAGCAGCGCCTTGGGCGGGCCACTCTTGGGAGACGTCATGACATCCACTCCTTGAAACGGAAGAAGCCGAGGAAGGAAGCGTTCTGCGGCACCGGGCGCCACTCCAGCGGCGCCTCGGTGGCCAGGTGGTGGAGGACGCCGGTGCGCACCGCGGCGCCCTTCTCCCCCGGGTGGTAGACGACGCGCGCGGGCGCGTGGGCCCGGTCCTCCGGGCGCACCACCAACATCAAGTGGAAGATGGGGCCCGCGTCCTGCTCCTGGCGGAAGGCGAGCACGTCGCCGGTGCGCAGCGACTCCCGGGTGGCGTCGTCGCGGCCCAGGAGCTGGAAGCTGTGCTGGAGCAGCACCTCCGCGTCCGCGAAGTCCGATGGGCGGCCCCGGCCGTCACGCCACAGCGGCGTGGACAGGCGGTCCGAGGCCATCTGCTTGTATGCGGAGCGGAAGGCGAAGCGGATGAGGCCCGCGCAGTCACGCTGGTCCGGATGCCACGCGGCGTCCTGCTTGCGGACCTGGGCCAGCGCCACGCGCGCCACCAGCCGGCGGAGCAGCACGTCGCGCGCCTCGGGCGTGGATGACGCCGCCGCGTCCTGGGGCATCGCGTCCGATGCCGCGTGGGTCCGCGCACTGGCCAGGCCGGACGCGGACGGCGCGGACGCCTGAGGCCGCACGCCAGCTGTTCCGTTCGCCAGTGGCGCGGACGCATGGAGCAGCAGGAGCACGGGAAGGACGCGGCGCATGGGCGTGGAGCCTCCGGACGACGGAGGCGTCAGTACTCACCTTCGCCGTTGCCATTGGACTGGAGCGCCTTGAGGGCCTCATCCAGGTTCTTGGGCCACGCGGCGTGCTTCGGACGCGGGTCCTGCGAGGGCACATACACCTCCGCCTGCCCGGCCCCGAGCACGTTCACCCAGGCCAGCACGCGGGTGGTGCCCGGCGTGGCCAGGGGGATGCGCACCATGCGGCGAATCTCGCTCGGCGTGCCCTCGAAGAGCGACAGGTTCAGCGTGGCCACGGTGTGGGCCTTGTCACCGCTGGGCCAGTAATTGGTGGCCACCAGGTACACGCCCTTGGGCGGCGCGCGGTGGATGTAGAGGTACGGGCCATACGCGGGCTGGTCGAAGTCTCCACCCTGCGAGTTGAGGAAGAAGGTGCCCCCGGAGGGGCTCGCGGTGTCGGCCCAGTACACGTGCGCCATCTTCTGCACGTCCAGGGTGTCGCCCTCGGCGCTGGCGTCGGTGGGCTCGTACAGGTGCAGGTCGGTGTAGACGCCGTCGGTGTCGCTGGTGAGCACCACCTTGAAGGGCACCGGCGGAATCTGCGCGTAGCTGGTGGCCTGGGCGCGCGCGGTGCCGGCCTGGTTGGTGGCCATCACCGTGACGACGTTCTTCCCGCTGGCCGCGGGGAACTTGCGGCTGAAGCGCCCGCGGTACGTGCGCATCAGGTAGCGGTCGCCGTTGATGGACACCACCACCGGGTCAATGGTGGTGTCGCTGACGGTGCCCTCGATGAGCATCATCCGGTCCACCGTCCAACCGCCCGAAGGCGCGGACAGGGTGACGACAGGGAGCGTCTTGCCCTTGCCAATGGGCACGCCCTGTTGACGGGGATTGGCGGCGGGCGTCTGCGCCAGCAGCACGGCGAGGAGGACAGGCAGCATGACGCGTCCTTGATGGGAGGAGGTCCACGAGCGTTCGCGGGCGGACAGACTGCGGCAGCAGTGCCCTCCATTTCAAGTCGCCTGCCAGCCTGCTGGGCGGCGAGCCACGCCTTCCCGACCTCCGAGAGGCGCCACACGCGGTGGGAATCAAGACCCACCGCGTGCCGGCAATCCCTCAGGACGCCGTCGGGCTCTGCGCCTCGGCTGCTGCCGGCGCGGCCTGCGCTTCCTTCTTCTCCTCGGCCTTTTCTTCGGCCTTCACCTCGGCCTTTTCTTCGGCCTTCGCCTCGGCCTTTTCTTCGGCCTTCGCCTCGGCCTTTTCTTCGGCCTTTTCCTCAGCGCCGCCGCTGGCACCAGCCGGCTTGCCTGTGGCAGGGGCGCCCGGAGGAGCGGTCCGCTTGGCGGCGCTGGCGGCCTGACGAACCAGCTCGCGGGCCTTCTGCGCCACCTTCGGCGTGGGCGCGAGGATCATGAACATCAGACGCCCTTCCATGCGGGGCATCTGCTCCACGATGGCCACGTCCTTCAGGTCCTTGGCCACGTCGTCGAGGATGGCCGTGCCCTGCTCCTTGTGCGTGATTTCACGACCACGGAACTGGATGACGACCTTCGCCTTGTTCCCGTCCTCGATGAACCGGCGGGTATTGCGGACCTTGAACTCGTAGTCGTGCTCTTCCGTCTTCGGACGGAGCTTCACTTCCTTGAGCAGGACCGTGACCTGGGCACGCTTCGCTTCCGAGGCCTTCTTCTTCTCCTCGTACTTGAACTTGCCGTAGTCCATGATCTTGCAGACCGGAGGACTGGCCATGGGGCTGATTTCAACGAGGTCCAGCCCCTCTGTCCGGGCGCGATCCAGCGCCGCCTCGAGAGGCATGACCCCGAGCTGGCTACCGTCAGAGCCGACGACGCGGACCTCACGGGCACGGATACGGCGATTGGTTCTCTGGTCGCGGCTCCCGCCGCGGCTGCTTCTCTGTTCGCGAATGATGGTGACTCTCCTCCGAATTGGGTTTCAGGCCTGCCCACCCAAAGGTGTGGCAGGCAGGTCCACGACAACAAGGGACCGTACACACATGTGAAGCGCCCCGCCCTGCTTGGGACCCACGCCTGGCAGTGTAACCCGCGGGCGCAGGAGTACATCCCAATGCCCGCTCGCCCGGTAGGAAGGGGAGCCCTGGGTGAACTTTCCTCTTTGGGGGACGGTAACGCCAGAGATAACGCCCGAGCCGTCCACCTGCCGTGGAACCATGCCCCCAATGTACCCCCCAAGGGCCCTCTGGGGGCGCCACTCCAGCTCGACCTGGGGGGCCGGGAATTGCCGGGTGGGAAACAGACAGGCGTGGACGGAACGTTCCTTCCAGCCCGGACCCGGACCCGGAGTCACGGCAGGAGGCCCACGCCCTGCGCTGCCCACTCGCTCCCCGGGGCGGTGCGCAGGGCGTCCACGGGCGGGGGCAGCCGCTCGCAGACGGACGGGTGCTCCGGAGGCATCTGCTCCGTGCTGGCGAGGCGGGCCCGGTTGAGCTTGCCCGTCATGCGTCACCAGGCGGCCGGCGGCCTACGTCACGGCGGGCGCCCCGGGTGGCCCGGGCCGTCCACAGCTCCAGCGCGCGGGTGGGCGTCCCCGCGTCTCCGCAGCCTCCGTCCGGAATGTGTCCCGTGAGAGAGTCGGCCGTCTCCGCATTGGAGTGACACCATGAGTCCGCCCCGTCCGCCCATCTCCGCCGTGATTGCAGGGCTGCTCGAAACGCTGGCCCGGGAGGACCGCTCCGTGGCCACGCCGCCCGCGGCGCAGACTTTCGATGAGGCCGCGCGGGCGCTCTACGCCATCGCCGGGCAGACGCGGGCCGCGCACTTCTCGGTGTGGGCGGACACGCTCGAAGACGGGCAGGACGCCGCGGGCATCAGCTTCTTCTATGACGTCCCCGACACGTCGGCGCGGCCGGGGCTGCTCGGCGCGGAGAAGCGCGCGGTGCGGCATGCCCTGGACCTGTCGCTTCACGGGCCGCTCACGGAGGCCATGGCGGCGCTCGCGAAGCGCGGCGCCGATGCCCGGTGGCCCGACCGCGGCAGCGTGCCGTTCCCGTTCGAGGCCCGCGACCCCGACGTGGCGTTCCGGGTCCTCTTCCAGCCGGGCGCGCTGGGCCCGTGGGTCATCTCCGTGGCCCGGGACCGGCGGACGCGGGACGCGTTCCCCTCGTTCGCCTCGCTGCCCTTGTCCGCCGAGGAGTCCGGCTTCCTGTCGGAGCGGTTCCTCCAGCTCGACTCGCTCTTCCAGGGGCAGGGGGTGCTCTTCACCGGCGCGCGCGGCTCGGGGCGGACGACGTCGCTCCACGCGGCCATCGAGGCACTCCCGGATGGTGTGCGCGGGCTGGCCGCGATGGAGACGCCCCGCGCCACGGACCTCCGCTTCGGCATCGTCCAGCCCGGAGGTGAGGCGACGATGGCGGGCACGCTCCGCGCGTTCCTGAGACAGGACCCGGACCTGGTGTTCGCGGACGAGGTCCGCACGGACGAGGAACTGCGGATGCTCATCAACGCGTCCCTGACAGGGCACGCAACGGCGGGCGTGCTCGAGGCCCAGACGCCCGAGGCCGCGCTCCAGCGGGTGCGCGCCGCGCTCCCCGACGTTTCCGTGGCGCCGCTCCTGGTCCATCACACCGTGGACGCACCGTCCGGCGCACGCACGGTGGCGCTGTACCGCGTGGTGGCGGATGGGACGGGCCCGGGCCGCGTCGAGCGCTGGCGGCCTGACTGAACGCCGTGCGTCCGCTGGCCCACGCGGGCGGCCACCCGGCGCTCGCGCGGAACGCGGCGGATGTGCGAAACCTCAAGGGATGAAGCGTCACGCCCCGGCCTCGGAACGCAATCGCGAGCCCCTGCTCGCCGTCCTCCGCGAAGTCCTCCCCGCCTCCGGCAGGGTGCTGGAGGTGGCCAGCGGCACGGGTCAACACGCGGCCTGGTTCGCCCGCGCCCTGCCCCACCTCGTCTGGCAGCCCACCGACGTGGACGCGGAGTCGCTGGAGAGCATCGAGGCGTGGCGCGCCGAGGAAGGCCCGCCCAACCTGCTGCCCCCGCGCCGGCTCGACGCGAGCGCGGAGTCCTGGCCGGAGACGGACGCGGACGTCATCCTCAACGTGAACATGATTCACATCTCCCCCTGGGCGGCCTGCCAGGGACTGATGCGGGGCGCGGGCCGGGCGCTGCCTCCCGGCGGGCTGCTCGTCCTGTACGGCCCCTACTTCGTCGAGGGCCGCGAGACGGCCCCCAGCAACCTGGAGTTCGACGCCTCCCTCCGCGCCAGGAATCCGGCGTGGGGCGTGCGGTCGCTGGAGGCCGTCACCGCCGAGGCCGCCCTGCATGGCCTGGAGCGCGAGCGCGTGGTGGACATGCCCAGCAACAACCTCACCGTGGTCTTCCGCAAACCCCGTCCCCCGGTGTCCCCGCACTGAAGGCCGCCCGACACCGCGCCGGCTGAGTGCGGACCGCCGCACACGCCCGCGGCGCAGGCCCCCTTCACGCCCGGCACGCGCGCCCCTACCCCCATCCCGTTGCGAGACGTGGGCGGGACAGGGGGCACACCATGCCGGACGCACCAGCGAGGGCCCGCGCGCCGGAGGCCGTGTTGTTCGCCTCCGCCCTCCCGGGCCACGTGACTGGGGCCCGGAGCCATCAACGCACGCTGGTGCTGGTCCTGGCCGCCGTCGGGCTGCACGTCGCGGCGCTCTTCGGCGCGGCCTCGCTCTGGCACGGCCTGCCGCGACGGCTCGAAGGCGAAACCACCCGGGGAGAGGTCCTCGTGCTCCGGCTGACCGCCATGCCGCCTTCGGCGCCCGTGGGGGATGTCACCGGGACGGCCCCCGTGGCCCCTCGCCCCCGGACCGCGCGCGGGGCTCGGCCCTTGCGCGCGCCCACGCCGCCGCGCACCGCCGCGGCACCGCGCGCCCCCGAGCCCGAAGCGCCGCTGTCCGTCGGGCGCCCCGCCGGCGTCCCAGCCCACGGCCGTGACAGCCTGGCGGGCCGCGCCGTGGCGGGCATCACCCAGCGCGCCCTGGGGCCGGGCTTCCCCGGGCTGCTCGTGGAGCCGCCGCCCGCCACGGTCCCCGACAACCGCGAGGACGCCGCCCGGCGCTCCTTCGAACAGATGTTCCGCGACCGCTTCGAGGACGTGCCCTACCCCCACGAGGCGCGGATGGCGGGCATCGAAGGGTCATTGGTGCTGCGCATCTCCGTGGGCGTGCAGGGTCAACTGGTGGCCCTGGGGGTGCTGGGCCCCTGCCCCCACCGCCTCTTGTGCGAAGCCGCGCAGGAGGCGGTGCGGCGCGCCGCGCCCTTTCCACCGCCGCCCCCGGCGCTCGGCGACCGGGTCACCGTCGAGCTGCCCTTCAACTACCACCTGCGATGAGCGCGCGTGCGAGGCCGCGCTAGCCGGCGCGCATCCATCCTTCGCGCTCCAACAGGCCGGCCACGCGGGCGGCCAGCTCGTCGCGGATGCGGTGGACCAGGACGTCCGACTTGTCCTTGGGGTCCTCCAGCGGCCAGTCCTCGCGCTGGAGCCCCGGTACCTGGGGACAAGCCTCGCCACATCCCAGGGTGATGAGCCATTGCGCGCCCTGGGCCAGGTCGTCCGTGAGCAGGCGGGGCTTCACGTCGTGCAGGTCGATGCCGATGTCCCGCATGGCCGCGAGCACTTCGGGATGCACCTTGTCGCCAGGCTGCGTCCCCGCGGAGACGGCGCGCGCCTTCTGGGGGTCTACCATGACGTTGAAGAACGCCTCCGCCATCAGCGAGCGGCCAGCGTTGTGTACACAGGCGAAGATGACCTTGTTCATCAGACGTCCGACTCCATTCCTCAAAGGTTCACGCGCCCCTCCCCCCGCGCGAAGCGACTTTCAGTGTGTTCAATCGCTTGCATATCTCACGGACGGCTGGCCGCAAAGGATGAGGCCGGGCGGACGAAAGGCCACACGCGCCTACCTTTGGCGGGCGCAATCCATTGCGCATGTGAAAAACGCCTGCAACTGCAACGTGGCGCGCAACTGGGAGGCACACACGGGGGGGCGGCGGCCCGGCCCAGCGCCCCCGTGGAACGGGAGGCCTGGGCCGGGAACGCCCATGACACGGCGGAACGGCTACTCCAGGCCCGCGGCCTGACCTTCCGCGCCGGCGCCGCCCAGCACGAAGCCGTCGAAGGCCACGTTGGCCATCAGCTCCACGCGCTCCTTGTGCTTCTTCAGCAGCGCCACGTTGGCGGCGGCCGCCTTCTTGGATTCCTCGGACAGCGGCTGCTCCTCGTTCGCGCGGGTCTCCTCAATCGAGTCCAGCGTCTCCTGGAGCTGCGCCCGGGCCTCCTCCAACTGCGCGCGCTCCGCGTCGGCGAGCGAATCGTCCGCCAGCCGCTTGTCGACCTCGGCCAGCTGCGTCGTCATCATCTTCCGGCCCTGCTCCGCCGCGGCGCCAAGCTGGTCCAGGCTGTCGGCCACCATGGAGGCATAGACGGTGGTGGTGATGCTCTGGAACTCGGCGGGCGACATCCCCTGCGCCTTGAGGCCGGCGATGTACGCCTTGCGCACGTCCGCCATCAGCCCCATGAACAGCCCCGCGGCGTCCACGGCCGCGTTGAAGCCCGGCTTCTCGTCACCGTCGCCCGCGTGCTCGGCCTCGAACTCCTTGGACTTCACCTCGAAGGCCTTGAAGGCCGGCAGCGCCGACTCACGCACCGTCAGGTAGGCCAGCAGCCGCTGCTCGTCGAGCGGCAACACCTGCCCCTCCGGAGGCGCCTTGAATGGATTGCTGGCGTTGAGCTGCGTCAGCTCCTGCTCCTGGGCCTGCATCGTCTGCACGGCTTCGAGGCTGCCGCCGAACTTGTTCTTGGCCCAGATGCCACCCGCCAGCATCAAGCCAATGCCCGCCAGGATGAAGACACCGCAGCCGATGCCCAATCCGATGAGGACCTTCTTCATGAAACCCTCCAGGGAAGACGTGTCACCACGGACCCTGTGCTAGCCGGGCCGGGCCCCCTGGAGCAAGCGTCACGGTGTCACGGAGCGTTCGACACCCGGGCGAGCGAGCTGCGTGGGCTGGCGGGGCAGGCGGGCCTGGAACGTGGTGCCCTCCTGCGCCGTGGAGTGGACGCGGACCACGCCGCCGTGGGCATCCACGATGTGCTTCACGATGAAGAGGCCCAGCCCCAGCCCGCCCCGGGCGCCCTTTCGCTCCGGGCGCTTCATCGGTTCGAACAGGCAGGTCCGAAGCTCCGGGGCAATGGGCCCGCCCGAGTTGTGGACGGTCAGCAGCACGTCGTCACGCAGCCCCTGCGTGCGGATGCGCACCGGGCAGTGCTCCGGGCTGTAGCTGAGCGCGTTGTTGACCAGGTTGGTGATGACCTGCGCCAGCCGGTCCGCGTCCCACAGCCCATGGCCGTCTCCCCGGCACTCCAGCTCCAGCCTCCGCTCCGGGCGGGCGAGCCGGACCTCCTCCACCACCTGCCGTGTCAGCTCGTGCAGGTCCAGCCACCGGGGCTCCATGGGGATGCCCCCGCCCAGCCGGGCCTGCGTGAAGTCGAGCAAGTCCCTCAGCATGCGCGTGGCGCGCTCGGCGCTGGAGAGGATGCGGCCCAGTCCCTTGCGGAGCCGCTCATCCAGGCCCTCCCGCCGCAGCATCGCGGTGGCGGACATGCTGATGGCGGAGAGGGGATTGCGCAGGTCGTGGCTGACGATGCCGATGAGGAGCTGCTCGAACTCCGCGCGCCGCTTCGCCTCCAGCTCCGTCGCCCGCCGCTCGGTGATGTCCTGCATGGCGCCCACCATGCGCGCCGCGTGGCCCTCCTCGTCGCGAATCACCTGCCCCCGGTCGGAGATGACGGCCCAGGTGCCATCCCCGCGCAGGAAGCGGTACTCGTCCGTCCAATGGCTCGCGCCCTGGTCGATGACGGTCCGCATGTCCTGGGCAATCCGCTCGCGGTCCTCCGGATGGATGTGCTCCGTCCACCATTCGATGTCCCGCCGCGGGGCGCCCGGGGGCAGCCGGAACTGGACGGCGGCCAGCTCGCTCCATTCGATGGTCCCCGCGTCCAGGTCCCATTCGTAGATGACGTCGCTGGTCGCCAGCGTGGCCAACCGGTAGCGCAGCTCCGACTGGCGCAGCACCTCCTCGGCGCGCCGCCGCTCGCTGATGTCCAGCGACACGCCCGCCACGCTCATCACGCTGCCGTCGGGCCCGATGACGGGTGAGATGCCCGTCATGAAATAGGAGCCCGCCATCTCCACCTCCAGGGTGAAGGACTGTCCCTCCTGGGCGCGCAGCGTGGCGGCCACGAGGTCCGGCCGGTCGCGGTACACGTCGAACGCGGAGCGCCCCACGTAGGCGCCTCGCTCCAGTCCCAGCGCGCTCAGCCGCTCGCCCTCGAAGAGGGTGATGATGCCCCGCGCGTCCGTGGCCCAGAGGATGACGGGCAACTGGGTGACGATGCGGCGCAGGTGCTCACGTGCCTCGTCCCGCTCGCGCTCCAGCCGCTTTGACTCGGTGAGGTCCGCGGAGAAGCCACACACGCCAATGACGCGCCCCTCCACGTCCGGCAGGGGGAACTTGAGGGTCTGGAAGACGCGCGTCCCATCGGGGAGCGGCACGTGCTCGTCGATGGTGAGCTGCTGGCCCGTGTCCAGCACCTGCCTGTCGTTGAGGGTGAGGGTGCTGGCGACCTCCGAGGAGAACAGGTCGAAGTCAGTGCGCCCCAACACATCGCGCCGGAGCCTGCCGGAGGTCTTTTCGAAGCCGTGGTTCACGTAGAGGTACCGGCCCGCCGTGTCCTTGGCGTAGATGACCGTCGGCGCGTGGTCGAGCAGCCGGTGCAGCCAGGCCCCCGTGGCGCGCGCGGTGCGCTCATCCTCCTGGGAGGACTGGCCCACCGCCTCCGCCAGCCCCGCGTCGAGCACCTGGACCAGCGCGCGCAGCCCCGCGAGCTCCGGGACCCAGCCCACGGACTCCAGGCTCTCGAGGATGGCCTCACGCAATGCGCCATACTCGAGCACCAGCGCGTTGATGCCGAAGCCCGCCAGGTAGCGCTCACGTCCATACTCACGGCCCAGGGTGCGAGCCTCCGCCAGCCGCGCCTCCAGGGAGGGGGTTCGGAGCAGCCCCCCCAGCCGCCCCACGAGTTTGTGCAGCCCCCCCTCCTCCGAGCTCGCCAGGGGAGCGAGCGCACCGAGCGCGGAGCCCACCCCCGCCAGCCAGCGCCGGGTGATGTCCTCTCGCAGGACCTCCAGCGCATCCGGCAGCGTGAGCGTCGCCGTGACGCGTGAACTCATGCGCGCGCCGTCGTCGTTGATGATTGCCCTGGCATGTCCTCACCAGCCCCCCAGCCAGGAACGCCCGCCATCTCCATGCGGGCGGCGCGTGGCTGTTACCCTTGGGATACATCCCATCCCCCGGCCGGACTGCCCGTCTCCGAGTCAGGCTCGGATGAGGCCTCGTGGAAGAGGCGGCCACGCTGGCGCCTCTTCCGTCAGGTGGTTCACCGCTGACAGGGAACGGGCGCGCAAGCCCCCCAGACGCCGCGCCGCGCCAGCCGGGCCTGCGCCTCCAGGGCCTCGAACTCCGCGCGCCTCGAGCGGCCCGCGGGAGGAACGTGGAGCACGCAGGCATGGCCTCTCTCCACCAACAGCGTGTTCACCTCCCGGCCGTCCACGGACACGTAGGCAAGGAGCCGACCGAAGCGGTCCTCGCACGCCTCGCCATAGGTCAGTGTCACCCGCCTGCCGTCGACGAGTCCCCGGTTGAAGGCATGGGCCTCCGGACCGAAGCAGTCACCGCCCGCGCCCGTGCGCTCCGGTGCATCCGCGAGCAGGTAGCGAACACGCTCGCCGCGCTCCAGGACGATTGTGTCCCCATCCAAGACCTCCGCCACGCGTCCCGAAGCAGGGCCGCAAGCGACGTCCGCGTCACCCTCACCACAGGCGGCCAGCAAGCAGGCCACCGCAGCTGTCATCAAAGCGCGCATGAGCGGTTCACCCCTCCCGGCGTGCCCCGGTCGCCCCGGCCATAACGGGCCGTCTCGGGCGTGGGGCAGAAGCTCCCGGGCCAGTCATTGCGCTGCGGGTCGCTGCGCCCGGGGTCGAGCTGCGAGGACACACCTGGAATGGCCGCCCCCGTCCACGACACGGCGTCGAGCACGCGGCCTTCCACCGAGAGCAGGAGCTTCCGGCTGCCCGCGGTATTCGCCAGGTTGAAGTTGAAGGTGCCGAGCGCCGCGGGCAGCCCGCCGTTGCGGGACACATCCTCACTGCGCGCCAGGACGGCGCGGCTCCCGGCCTTCACGGCCAGGCACAGCGCCGAGTCGAACGTCGAGCGGCCCCCGCCCTCGTTGGACAGGGACACACCGTTGAGGTCCACGTCACGCAGCGCGAGCACCTCCACCCACTCCCCCGTGGCATCCGCCACCGCCTGGGGGTCCGCCATGAGCTCGGTGAGCACGAGCGAGCCCGCATCGGGCACCCTGCGCGCCCGAGCCCTTCCGGTAGTCCGGTCAATACATCCGTCCTCGAGCGTCCCGGCGTCCACGCCGCCATCGGAGGTTCCACCGTCGCCGTCGCCGCCCGGCGTGCCCGCGTCTCCCGCACAGACACGATTCCCGCGGCCGGGTGTCCCCTGGTTGCCGCGCGAGCCATAGGCGGCCGTGGCCGCGCACCATGCGGAGGGCGCGTCATTCTGGACAGCGTCCGCGAGCGGTGCGGACACCTGCGTGGCCACGCCATCCACCGCCAGACCGTAGTCGGCCGCATCGACCACCACGCCCCCCGCCTTCACCTGCAGCCGGCCGCCCGCGTTGCGCAGGTCCATGCTGAAGGTCGCCACGGGCGGAGGAAGCCCTCCGTTGAGGGTGGCATCCGTGCGGCGAGCCAGCACCGCGTACTCCCCCGCCGCGAGCGACAGGCACCCCTCCGCCTTCACGGTCGCCTCACCCGCCTCGGCGACCAGCGTCACGCCGTTGAGGTCCACGGGAGCCGTGGCCCTCAGCTCCACCCACTCCCCCATCGTGTCGTCGCCACGCGGATTGGCCATGACCTCGGTGATGACCAGGTCGCCAGGCGCGGGCGGCAGGACGGGCCTCACCGCGCCAGCGCCCGCGGGCCTGCACGTCGCCACCACGCCCGCGTCCTCCGGGACGCCCGCGTCACCCACGGGGCCACAGGGCGCGTTCGCGGCGCCAGGGCTCCCCTGGAACGCCCCACCGGCCCCCGCGTCGGGCGAGTCACACCAGCGGGCCAGGTCGTCGTTCCCCGCCATGTCCGGCACCAGGCGGCCGTCGTAGATGCGCGACACCCCGCTCTTCGCGGGCGCGGAGAGCGGGACCTCGTCCAACACCCGCGCCCCGCACCGGAGGCCCAGCCGTCCGCCCGAGTTCCCCAGCGCCCCCAGCCCGTCGCCATAGGCATGGTCGACATGCGCGGGCACCGGCCCGTCGCGCACATCGCCCAGCACCACGGAGTCACCCGCCGCCACCGTCAGCTCCTCGAGGACGGCGTAGGCCTTCTCCTGCGAGCCATCCGAGCGCGACGCGTAGAGCGTCAGCCCGTACAGGTCCACGGGCGCGCGCATGGGGTTGTGCAGCTCCACGTACTCCTGCCCCGTGTCCGTCCCCACCGGGTCGTTGAGGTACTCGGTGATGACGACGTCACCGGGCAACAGCCCCGCGCACGCCGCGTCCACGTCTTCGTCCAGGGGCGCCCCACCACACGCCCACGCGCCCGCCAACCCCAACAA